>NZ_JBQKLN010000010.1:0-102685 GCF_052116205.1 Prevotella sp. Sow4_E9_plate
ATAATTTTGCGTTTGTCGTGATTTGCAAAGTTACTGAAAATCAGCGACTTGACCAACTTTTTATAGTTAAGTTTTCATAAGCATTTCTTAATATAAGTTATTGATTTACAGCCGATTAAATATTAATTTAACGCAGTATTGAACAAAATCATCACTATTTAATAAAGTCTCTGCGTTTTGTCTACTATTCATACAAAATAATCTATATTGTTCATCATTCAAAGCCAAAGCTTTAGAGAGTGATATAGCAATAGACTCTGGATGATGGGGATCGAAAAGGAAGCCATTAATGCCATCCTTCACATATATAGAATTGTCACATACATCACTACAGATAATTGGAAGGCCAGTAGAAATTGCTTCACAAATTACATTAGGTGTACCTTCAAAAAAAGAAGGAAGACAGAAATAATCAGCTTCAGCATACTTTTTCTCTATTTCTTTGGTTTTGGGACATAATTCTATAAAATCCTGTAACCCATATTCAATAATTTTATTTCTACATTGCTCGAGGTAGTCTGAATATCTATCAGCTATACCATACCAGCAAACTCTAAAGTGATGACCTGCGTCTTTTAGCAATTTCACACCTTCTATGAAGCCTAAAGTATTCTTAGATTTCCAAATCGTAGCTGCAACCACGATTAAAGGACATTCCCTTCTTGGGTGCTTGACATAAGAGAACTTTTCTAAATCGACAAAATTGGTAATTGTTTTCATTTTCACCCTCATCCACGGATAATGCTTCATGAGAAATTTCTCTTGAGCATAACTATTTGGCACAACGGCATCTGCGGTATGATATAAGCAAAAACGTATTCGCTCATTTAGACCCATATTCTGAGTTGTATTCCTTTCGCTTACAATAAGGTGGAACTTACAACCCATTATCTTGGTCAAACACGCTACCAAGGAAGGGGTTTCCTGATATGCTATCACCCAATTAGGCTTCTCTATTTGAAAATACCTGCGGACAGCAAATATTCGTTTTTTTGTATTGCCCGCATTTGGGATTATTTCATTTTCCACTCTATTCTCATCGAGATATTGCTTATAAAAATCAATATCGTAATAGGTACAAACTTTTACTTCAAACCTTTTTTTTTTCAGAAGGACGGCAAGCCCTACTAGTTGGCGCTGGGCACCACCCGCCCCCAACGAATCAGTAAATAGTAATATTTTCATAACCAAAAGAGACCTGCTTTAATAATCCATATCATTTTCTGTAGCAAACATTGAATACGTCATTATCGCAGACATAGGAATTGTTATTGTTGACATAGAAAAAAAAGTTTGAACAAATGTTATAAACAAACAGACACCAATAATATTATAACAAACTTTGTAATTTTTAGCATAAACTAACTGTTTCAAAAAACAACACCAATAATTCACGAACAAAGAGAATCCCATCAACCCGCCACAAACAAGAATTTCGAGCCAATCATTATGTGCCTCTATACCATTTATCCTAACTGTATAATAAGCACCACCACCAAATATCTTATAATATATATCGGTATCATTAATAAGATAATTTAACATCTTAGAATATATTATATCTCTATCAGAGGAATCATTATTTTGTGTAGCTAATACCCTTCTTTGCATATAAGGATTTGACTCATATAAATCCAAGGTGTAATATATACCTAATATTATAACTATAAATGTAAAGCATAGTAAATACAGCCTTTCTTTTCGCTCTGCAGATTTCAAATTATGAAACATCAACCAAAATATAACTAAGATACCTATAATTATTGCTCCTCTTTTCATAGATAGCAATATAAAGATAAACAAAAATGCTAATAGGCTATACTGAACTATTTTATTTTTCCACAAAAAAAGATAAGGCAATAAACCTAGAAAATCGTAACCGGCATTATTTGTTATATCTCCAAAGCTTTTTGAGGACATACCATATTGTATATTATAATTCTTCTGATATCCTATAAATGAAAGTAAAGCCATACCAACAAATATAAAAGTATACTTTTTAAGTCTCTCCTCATTTAAACTACCATTTAACGAAAAACGATAAAATGTAAACAATGATAACCATTGCATTCCCCAATCTTTAAGATAAAACCAATTTGGTAGGATTACACCATTTTTGTACCCATCATGATACTTAATTACATCATCCTTAACTATTAAAATCACACCCAGAATAAAGAGATAAAAGACATATATTTTTAATCCTTTAAAATATCGATTTTGATAAACGGGAATCATTAACATAAAATCACAAAATGACCATAAGAAAATGCACCCTAATAATAATTGAGAAAACAGAGTTCCCGTAAAATTTAAGAGGCCTTGAGCATTATAGAGGAACCATAATATGACATATAAATCACATTTAGTTATTTTGAATCCAAAGACATCAAACATACTATAAATCAATAAATAGTTACATACAATTAAAAAATGGTCAATTCAGCTGACCATTTAATATCTTCCCTCTAAAAAGGGAATATATTTTGAGATAAAATAAGAAGAACATATCGAGAGACCTATTGTCAATAGAAATATCAGTATGTCCTTATCTATCTCATAAGAGACAATATATTTTTATGTAAGGATGAACCATAAGCAAAAGCAAACTATGCTTTCCACAGAATATCAATAAACTTGATATTGGCCATACCCTATATAAAATGATACTAACCATCAAAATTGAATGACATGACAATATAGCAAATCCTATAGTTATCAAATATGACTGTCTATATAATAAATTACTAGCATAAGCACACCAATGATATTCCATCAATTGCCCCCACAGACCTTGGGTACAAATCGTGTCTTATACTTATGCGCAGTACGTGTCCACCTCACGCCTTCAGGAAAATTAGAACACTTATCATCAAACATAAAATTATCCGGTACCGAAGCTTCGTTTCTCAGTACTTCTACCTTACGACATCCATCCATTTCGCCCCTTTTTTAGTTTGAAATTCACTTCATTATAATCAGAGTTAAAATATGGATGTGGCAGTTTATCTCCAACCAATTTTCCATCTTCATATTGAGCCCTTGCGCGTACCTCCCAAAAGATATCATAATTAGGTTGTGATTCTAGTTGTTTCCAATAGTAATCAAAAACCTCGAGCATATTATCTGTAATTGGATCATCATCACAAGTGACCACATAACTACCTTCAAAAACTTTTGTAGCCACACGCTATGCTGTGTGCTTGCCTCCATTCAGTTAATCAATAAACTTTATTGGAATTTTGCTTTTATCAATAATATTGTTCACTACCTCCACCGTGTTATCAGTAGAGCCATCATTTACTATGACCCATTCAAACGATCCCTTGAATGTTTGGTGATTAATCATTTCTGCAAGAGAATCAAGCATTAAAGCCCGATTATAAGTTGCAGTGAAAATAGAAAATCTGTATTTATACATAATCTATTTAGTTTTTATAACATCACTATATTTACGAGCCAATAAAAACGAACCTATACCAAGCATTCCCCTACATATTAGAACTGTGATTGCAGCACCTATATAAGAGTAATAAAAAATAAGTGGAAACGAAATACACATTCCAATAATAGAGGATGCGAAAGTTAGATTTCTTAATGGTTTTTCCTTGTGAATTATGATTAAATAACTTGTACCATAAGTAAAACTCATAGCTAAAAAAACAATTGACGCTGATAGAATCTGCATAACAATGATTGAATTATTAAACTCCTTTCCAAGAATTAGGCGTATAACCCATGGTGATACAAGAATTATCAAAACTGCTCCTATAATAGCAATGCTCATATTAAGTTTTGCATAAAAGCCATGTTTATCTAACCTTCTTGCTAAGAAAGGATAAAATGCTCGAGAAAGCACTGCTTGAAACTGATATAATATTGTTGGAAATTTATTGCCCCCGTCAAACAGACCATTCGCGGTGGAACCGCCGAAAAATCCTAGAAGCAGGACAGAAAAGCTATTATAGAAATTGGGCATAATGTTGTTAATGAAGACATCAGTACTACCTTTAATAGTTTTTGATATTTCTTTCCATTTAGGTCTATACAAAGTATATCCCCATTTATGCAAAATCAAATAGAGGGCTCCTATTCCACATATAAGATAACCGATTGTGGAAAGTAAAGGTTGAATTATATAATCTTCTTTTTTATGAATGAAAATGAATACAGCAACAGTAAATAAAAGTTTCATCAGAAGATTGAAAATAGTTGTATATTTCATTTTCTCTATAGCCTGAAACATCCAGTCAGGAAATAGAATATACCCCGGAATCATTAGGAATGTGATTAATATTACCACTGCATTCTCCCGAAAATATGGTACAATAGCTACAAGAAGCAATAAAATAAAACCAGAAATTAACATCAGAAGGCATCTTGACCAAAGCACATTGCTAAATATCTGTGACACTTTTTCCTTATCATCCCTATGTTGCGCAACATCACGTGTGGCTGTAAGGTTAAATCCCCAATCAGTCACAGTTTGAAACCAGACGACTACTGCCGAAGCAAAAGCTATTTTCCCGAAGCCCTCAGTTCCTATTACCCTAGCAAAATAAGGCATCGAAATCAAAGGAAACACATAGCCTGCTATTTGTAATAGGGTCAAATAGCCAAAATTCGCAAATACAGTTTTACCATCATTACTACTATTTAATTGCTTTTTAATTTCTATTATCTTAGTCATTTATTCTTTTGCTATCTGTAAGCAGTCACTTTAGGCACGTTAAGCCATAAAATGAATGCTTTTTTATTATCTTTTAAGAAAAATCATTTGAATTTATGCCCAAACAGTAACAGTAGCCAGCTGCCATCTATGAGCGAGTAAGTCTACCAATTTGTCCTTTGCCGTTTTCTTGATCCTGCGGAACACATCACAAAGATACTCAACAGAATCCAAATTGTGCTTTCGGATATTGCAAAGTGGGACATCAGGCAAACAAAGCGCACACCTGATTCCGGACTACCAACAAAATAACTATTATTGCGATATTTCGCTAATCTTCTAATCTGGCACTCCCATACATTGTTCGAGATATCAAATAAGTTTACCCCGACTCGACTGCAAGTATCTACTGTAGGCTTAACACAAATTTTAGTATATCCTTCCATCACCTGCGATATGGTCTCTTAACTCAGAGTAGCGCAATCATGTCTTTTGGGAAAATCATTTTGCTTTGCTTCTTCTCCTCATCGTAAGTAAGTATTGTGCCACCACATACACTACACATCAATGTCTTTGGCATGACATTAGGTATGGAGAAATACATCGAATATATACATGCGAGCTATAAATGTCATACAAAAAAGATTTTAGCTTATCTTTCATCTTTATAATTTCAAACTATTTTCTTATCATATACAATGCCGCCGCTATCGGCAACAAACATAATACGGCTAATCTATCTCTGAAACGATGGAGAGGAGACAAGACCATTTTTTTCAATCTGACATTTTGGTAGCCAATATTCAACCAATTCAGCAAAAGCGACTTTTTATTATATCGCATCATCAAGTCTTCTTGTTCATTGACCATATATATAGAACTAACAAGTGCTGTATAAAACTTCTTTCTATTTGGTTTTTGCTTGCTCAAAGAGAAAGGAGTATTTACATAAATTCTAACTATATCTGGAATATAACGGGTTTTATATTTTCTAGCAGCCTTTGACCACCTTAAACATTCACTATAGTTTGTTATTTCATGTCCAAACAGAATATCAGCAGGAACTGCTGCCTCGTTTTGTAATACGGAAACCTTTCTACAGCCATCACATTCAAGGGTACCATATCCCATTTTATAACAAAATTCATTGTAGTCAGAATCAAAGAAAGAATCGAACTTAGGACCTACCAATTTTCCTTTTTCATCCTGGACTCTTGCTCTTATCTCCCAAAAGGAATCATATAACTTTGCCCCCCCACTTTCCAACACTTTCCATTGCCGGTCAAATATCTCAAGCATATCATGCGTAAGACGATCATCATCATCTGCTCCAACCTCATATAGTCCTTGGAAGAGCGGAGTAGCAACACGCCAAGCAGAATGCTTACCTCCATTTTCCTTTTTAATATATAGTATCGGAAGTTTCTTCTCCTCAATAAACTCGCGTACCACTTCATCAGTATTATCTGACGAGCCATCATTAACGATTACCCATTCAAAATCCTGATAAGTTTGGTTCAGCAAGTCATCGTATACATTTTTCAGCACATTACCTCGATTATATGTAGCGGTAAATACAGAAAAACGATATTCTTTTCTGTCTCTTGTATCAGTTATTTCCATAAATATACTTTCTATATATTGATTAAACTTCCTAACTTAGAATCCCACACTTCTGGTGTAAATTTTGCAAAACCACTTGAATCAAAGAAGGTTAATTCTCCAAAATAAACTTTATCATTAATCTCATAAAAATCAGCACGGACATGAGGAATACCTTTTGAAACCTTTGCTGCCAATTCTTTCATTTCATCGAAATGCTGAGGAAGTTTCACTTCTCCCTTATAATTATCTCCACCCTGCTTTAAATCGAGATGATGCAGCTGCATATCATAGTAATCGAAACAAACCTTGTTCGCTCTATCACTCGCCACAAACAAGACCTTAGGTTCACCATTGAAACAGAAAATCTTATAATCGTTAAGTTCCTCAAGTTGCGCCTTGGATATGGATTGAGCTTGTCCCCCCATATCCTGCATAAACTTCTCTGCCAGAATCTTTCTTGGAACATTCTTATAAGGCCACTCACGCCAGCGCATATAGTAATTTTCCTTTAAACCTTTGCGCAGTTCTGCCTTCACCTTTTCTATGTCCAATTTGCTTTTATCACGACAAATGCACATACCTGTACCACTATTATGATTGCACTTCAGTACAAACTGATTAGGCAGTGCATCGAAGTCTATGTCATCAGGATCATCCCATACACCCAGGGTAGGGATGATATGTTCCTCACCTATCAACTTGGCAACATACTCCTTAGCCTTTACCTTATCCACCATCACGGTATATGCAGGGTTATGGTTATAGAGTTTCAGCCACTGCAACTTCTCATTGAAGGTTACAGGATGCTTTAAATTCAGTTTTTTGCCTAGATTCAGCCAATACATCATCTCTAGGTATGGCTTATCTGAGACTAGACAAGAGATCTTCTGCAATCCAATTATGCCCAACACACGTGGGTTATGAAAAATCAAATTAAAAATTTTTTTAACCGTTCCCATTAGTATTTATTTTTTTATATACATACCTTTCAAAATAACTTTTCATGATAGGAAACATTAAGGCAAAAACATTCATAGGCATCCAACCCTATGACAAAACACCTCCATTCCCTAGTGTCTACTGGGGAAACAGTGTAAATAAATAAAACGGACAATTCTGAATATAAAATAGGTTTTATCTACATCGCAAGGGAAAGTTTATATTATCCCTTGCAATGCTAGGTTGAATGCTTACTTTTTATTTAGTAAAAGCTCTATCTTCTTTTTGACTTTAGCAGGAACACGAAAATCATCCTGTTCCTCTTTGATGTGAAAACCGTGATAGACTTTTCCTCCCTCACACTTGAACTCGATAAACTTATCATTATTCTCGTCATAATAATAAAGAGACTTGCACTCCTCATCTTCACCAATAGCCTTCATCAGCAACTCTCTTGCTTCATCTTTAGAGCAAAGTAACAGAGAGACTTCGTCACCTTTATTTTCAGGATAGGCACCCTTTCCGTTCTCTCCATGCTTTGGATTTAAATGGAAAACACGTTCTGGCTTACGATTATGCGAAAACCATTTCGCCAAGTCCGTTTCTTTCATCTCACAAGTACTGACAATCAAAGTTTTCCCATTAAACTCGATTTCCCGCTTATCTGATTTATGAGAAAAAGCATTACAATCCATAAGCAAAAAGCTACTGTCTGTATCTTTAACTTGACGCTTTGCCATCTCACATAAAGTATCTCCCTTAATCGCCTCGTGGAAATATCTCACTTCGTCAGATTCTGTTATGATCTTCTTTTTATGCCAATCACTTCCCCAGTTCACCATAGCCATCCTTAGCAATACCGATATACGAGGATAACAATCCTGCAATGTATCTATTGGAATCATAAAGGCCTTAACATTCTGCGAGTCATAATAACCACAGAAGCTCTCATAACAGAAAAAAGACTTAATTCTATTGATTGCATCAATATACTCATGATACTCCTTATTACCCAAAAGCTCTATCCTATTCAAGTATCCGGGTTGGTCTTCTGCCTCCACATATACAGGAAGCAACAAGAATATTTCCACATGTTCCATATCAGAATCCTGCTAAAGTTCTCAAATCAATTTCTATCTGGTCAAAGAAGTTCATAGGGGGAGCTGGATGAATATGCCCGTCTTCCTCTACATGCAGCTGATGAGCTTTAGCTACATGCTTATGCTCATCACGGTCGAAGAAATAAAGAGATAATTCTTCTTTATTTATCAAGTCTTGATTCACGGCAACCAAACTTCCATTAACAATATGATCACTATGAGTCTCTATCACCACTTGAATACCCGCATGCACAGCCTTGGCTATAAGTTTCATCAATACAGCTTGTCCTTTGGGATGAATGTGAGCTTCAGGATTTTCTATCAATATCAAGGCATCTTTCTTTGCACTCAACACTGCCACCAAAATAGGTAAAACATAGGTAATTCCAAAGCCTGTATTCATTGCACTCATTGACTCTGTTATCAAGTTGTCCTGCCTATCAAACTTATAGTTCAACTTAAAATCTTCACCTTCTTGCTTTACATCTATTTTGATAAATGGAGAAATCTCCCTCAACCATCGTCCAACTTGCTCACCCAATCTTAAGTCTGGAGTGATGTCAGATTCGTCAAGGATAGCTAACTCTTTGGTTTGAATGGGTTGATTTTTATATTGCTCCAAGAAATGAATGGTATATTCACATTGCCCCATCATCTTGGATATTTGCTTTTTGGAAACAACCAAGGATGTATCTCGATTATAGCTTTTCTTCGGTCCAAAACGAAAAGCGCTGATATACTGAAAGTTCTCATTAAACAAAGAATAGCCTGCCAATTTTTCTCTGCAGGAAACATTCTTTTCACTTGCAGGGAGAAGCGTATCCATAATGTTATCTGGGTATAAAAAGCTATAACTCAAAGGTGCTTGATTAGAAAAATCCATATCAATTTTTAAATCATGCTTATCAGAACTTTGGCAAGCCAACTCACCCGAAATACCCAAATCGCAAAAATCTCCTCGAAGATTCAATCCATTTTCCAAATCATTTGAGAAATAGGACTGTCGCAACAAGAGCAATGCTTGTATGATGGAAGACTTACCCATACCATTCATGCCTGTGAGAACAGTTAGACCTCCCATATTTATTTCTGTATCATCATGCAATTTAAAATTGCTCAAGGAAATTTTCTTTATCATTGTTTATTAATTATATCAAACAACATTTCTTTCACTGTGGTAAAACGAGCCACCACACTGTATTTCTTACCTGTGCCTGTCGTAACAGCTTTCATAAACTTATCTTCATGACAAAGTTTTATAAACTCTGCTTTGACTTGAGAAGCTGACTTCAATAACTCATTTCGTTCATCATCAGTCAACCATGCTATATTCACACTCAACGAGTCGAAAACAGATTTGGAAATTGGCTTTCTACGATCATGTATATCCAAACGCTTACGGAAAGCATCTTCTTGGAAAATTTGATAGCAACATTTCATTGACTTGTCAAAAGCCATATAAATTTTGTTTCTCTCATCTGCCGTCATTTGGTTTAGCCTACCCATCTGAGTATTCATGAAATTATCAAGCTCGCCAGAATAGCATTTATATCCTATATAGAATGCCACAAAGCGATTGGCAAAATCACGATCTTCCATACGCAGACTTTGGATGCTATAATTGGTTGCCTTCCTGAAATATTCGTTTTCTGCCAACTTCTTGATAAACAATGCAGCTGGTCCTTGATTCAAGGCATGTCTCATTTCTTGGGGTTTAAGCGGTTCACCTGCTGTATTTACCCTTTGGAATATAATAAATTTGACTTCATTAGGTGTTGTCTTTCGAAGTGTATTCATCGTAATTTTAAGGGCATTGATCCTTCGTATCTCAGGACGTCCCAAATCATCATACCCCTTTCCCTCAAAAGTATGCAAGAACTGAAGGTTTTCCAACTTTAATGTCTTAAATATCACAAAGTCCTTGATAGCACACAATCTTTGCAAACCATCTATAACAGAAAGTTTCTGACTATATCTATCCTCGCTAAAATAAAAAGAAGGAAGGGGAAGCCCTAACAACACAGACTCGATCAAACGGCTTTTCTTTGTCGGGCTCCATATATCGCTAGCTCGTTGGAAATCAGGAGTTAAGTCTATTTCATCATTTTTCAACTGATCTATCAACAATCCTAAATTTACGGTAGCGATATCTACATCGATACTATTGGGATCAAAAGGCTTGGTGATAGTTTCTTCTATAGAACCATCACCCAACAAGTTCTCCTGTTCAACTACATCATTGTCAGAAGCAACATCCTTTGCCTCAATCGGCATTGCCTTATTTTGGTATTCCATAACCTTCACATTTTTGTGCAAAAATATGAAAATATCTTGAAAACACCAAATTTTGTCTACGTTTTAACATTTAGAAAGATTCCTTCAATCAAGGATAGAAACATATCCCTTATACCATTCTGCAAACTTTCTCAGCCCGACCCTCAGCGAGGTATCTGGCTTATACCCAAAGTCACGCTCCAATGGTGTAGTGTCAGCATAGGTAACTGGAACATCGCCTGGCTGCATTGGTACCAACTCCTTATGCGCCTCGAAGTCGTAGTCTTCGGGGAGGACACTGGAACGGATTAGCTCCTCTTGCAGGATAGTAACGAAATCTAAAAGATTTTCGGGATGACTGTTGCCAATATTATATACTTTATATGGTGGAATAGGCAAGCCGTCCTCGCCTACTCGCTTCTCCGGAGCATGCTGCATCACTCTTACGATACCCTCTACAATATCATCTATGTAAGTGAAATCACGCTTACAATTACCATAATTGAAAATCTTGATGGTTTCACCTTTTACCAGTTTATTGGTAAAACCGAAATATGCCATATCTGGACGACCAGCAGGACCATAAACGGTGAAGAAACGCAAACCTGTGCTAGGAATATTATAAAGCTTAGAGTATGCATGAGCCATCAGCTCATTGCTCTTCTTGGTAGCGGCATACAGACTTACAGGATTATCCACCTTATCATCAGTAGAATAAGGAACTTTTTTGTTACTACCATAAACAGATGAAGAAGAAGCATAAACCAAATGCTCTACCTCATGATGACGGCAAGCCTCCAAGATGTTATAGAATCCGATGAGATTGCTCTGGATATAAGCATCTGGATTGGTGATGCTATAGCGCACACCAGCCTGAGCTGCAAGATTCACCACTACTGAAATCTTATTTTCAGAGAAAATCTTTTCTACAGCTTCCTTGTTGGCAATGGAGTCATGAACGAATGTCCAATCCTTACCTAAAGCTTCTATCTCCTTCAATCGCTCATACTTGATATTCACATCATAATAATCCGTAATGCTATCAATACCGATTACCTTGATGTTCTTAGCATCATTAAAAAGGCGCTTTACAAGATTGCTGCCGATGAATCCGGCAGCACCTGTCACCAAGATGGTATTACCATCTAGACTAATATTATAATCTACCATAACTAGTCTCTTCTAAATATATCTCTTGTATATACCTTATCTTTTACATCATCCAAACAAGCATCATAACGGTTAGCAATGATGGCTTGGCTCTGTGCCTTGAAGACATCCATATCATTCACCACCTTGCTACCGAAGAAGGTGCTGCCATCTTCCAATGTTGGCTCGTAGATTATTACCTCAGCACCCTTTGCCTTGATTCGCTTCATAATGCCTTGGATGGCAGACTGGCGGAAGTTATCGCTGTTACTCTTCATCGTCAGGCGATAAACTCCTATCACACAGTTGTGCTCCTTGCTTGCATCATAGCAACTATTCTCATTATAATAACCAGCCTTTCTGAGCACGGCATCTGCAATATAGTCTTTTCTTGTACGGTTACTCTCAACAATTGCCTCTATCAGATTCTCCGGAACATCAGCATAGTTTGCCAGAAGCTGCTTGGTATCCTTTGGGAGACAGTAACCACCATAGCCGAAACTTGGATTGTTGTAATGGGTTCCGATACGTGGGTCAAGACCTATGCCATCAATGATTGCCTTGGTATCCAAGCCCTTGACTTCTGCGTATGTATCCAATTCATTGAAATAGCTTACTCTTAGGGCAAGATAGGTATTGGCGAAGAGCTTGACGGCTTCTGCTTCCTTCATGCCCATAAAGAGTGTATCGATATTTTCCTTAATGGCTCCTTCCTGGAGCAAAGCGGCAAAAGTCTTGGCTGCTTCTTTCAACTTTTCTACATCAGTAACCTTCAAGATTGCCTCGTTCTCATCTCTAAACTCAGGGCGTTCGATAATCTTTGGATAGCCTACGATGATGCGGCTTGGATAGAGATTATCATAGAGTGCCTTGCTCTCTCGGAGGAACTCCGGGGAGAAAAGAAGATTGAATTGCTTCACTCCTTTCTGGGCATACTTCTGATATAGGCTTCGAGTGTAACCTACTGGGATGGTACTCTTGATTACCATCACTGCATCAGGATTCACCTCCAGGACCAAGTCGATAACTTCTTCTACATGAGTGGTGTCGAAGAAGTTCTTCACTGGGTCGTAGTTCGTTGGTGCTGCAATGACTACGAAGTCGGCATCTTTGTAAGCTGACTTGCCGTCCAAGGTTGCTGTGAGATGCAGAGGTTTCTCTGCCAGATATTTTTCGATATACTCATCCTGTATCGGTGATATATGATGATTCAGTTTATCTACTTTCTCGGGAATTACATCTACTGCTGTTACCTCATGGTGTTGGGATAAAAGCGTAGCAATACTGAGTCCTACGTAACCGGTTCCGGCTACGGCAATTTTTAATTGATTAAAATCACGCATTGTTTTAAGTTCTTACATTAATGCATCCTGAGCCTCTGCCGAAACTAACTTCCCGGCAGAGAACTGCAGGATGCGATGTGGGTGATTATGTAGCGCCCACACTACTAAGCTACTTCTCGTTTTATATATTTTTTCGTTATTTCTAAATATATAATTGGTTCGTATCGGAAATTTAGGAAATAGAGTCCCTGCCAGATAAGAATCGCTTTGAGGGGATTCTTACCTGGATATTGATTGAGTAAAAATAGTATGAATTTGATATTATAAGAGATTTTTCGAATCCCTCCGTCTCCCTTTAGCCAAAGGGAGCTCCACCTTTCTCACCAAGCCTCTCTTTCCTCAGGAACGAGAGGATGTAGCTGGCGACGCTATAGCTCTGCCAGAGTTTTGGTCAGCCAGCGGAGCCTGTGCCCTAAAGGGCTGGCTGAGATTTTTTACGCAATAAAATTGCGATTGTTTGTCGCCTAGCGGAAGACTTTATAGCTATACTTTTTTATCGAAATTGCTGATTGCTACCGAAACTTATGGATTCCATCACAAAGCATTGATAATTCTTTCTGAAAATAATCTATATCAGGAGATATGTGCCTCCTCTAATAAATTCAAAACATCCTGTTCATTAAGATGGTCGTAATTGTATTTGGATAAATGACCATCACGCTTGATAAAAGCTGCAATTTGATGAGGAGCTATCGTAATACCAGCCAGGTTCTTTCCCTCTGTATAATCTAAATATAAATAGCCTCGGGCATCAGGGAACAATACCCAATTTACCAACTCCTTATCTGAGGATAGCATTATGACTCTGCGAATGAAATCTTGTATTCCTGAATCGATAGAAACACTGTTTTCTCCATCCCAGCCCTCTTTCAGCAAAGCTAATTCTTCCAAACGCTTGAGCATCTTACCCTTGATTGGGGTCGCTGATTGATTGGTGAGATTAGACAGAAATACCAAACAGTTATATAATGCACTCTGGTCATTCGTGGTATATACTGCATCCATTACATGATGGCGCAATGTCTGTATATCCGTATTTGGAGAAATACAGACTCCCACAGGATCCGCTACCAAACTTGGCGCTGCCTCTGGAACTTGATATGATTTTGATTTACTCATAGCTTTACCATCAAATTAAAACATGGTGCAAATATAAGGGAAATATATGATATAGCCAAGGGATTTCTGGTTTTTAACACATCGGGAAGTCCCACAGATTTGGCTTTCCCTTCGGCCGCCGATTTTCAATTCACTGATGAACACAGATTTCTTTGCGGCCTGGGCGGCCTGGAATTTGAAAGGGTCACGCAGATTTCGCAGATGACGCAGATTTTTTTTGACCTATTCGGTCAGATTCACACAGATTATTTGCGAACGTATGCGGTTCCCCTTGTAGAGGACAGAAATCTAAGGGACTGGCTGAGAGTGCTTACGCAACAGAGTTGCGATTGTCTGTCGCCTAGCGGAAGACTTTATTCTGGTTGTTCTTGCAGATATTTCTCTATCCAAGGCTTTAACTCTGGAATATCACATTCTATTGTATCCCAAAGACTTTCCGGATCTACAGTATAATAGCCATGAATAATACTTTAACACTTTCTCTCATAAATCAAGAACTTGTCGTTATTTACTGAGTCTAACGCAAAAGGTAAGAGGCGACTGGCTTCTACCATATCTACCTTACGATGAAGTAAATCTTCTAAATTGAGCATCATGGCAGCAATCTTCATCAATGAAACTCTGGAGTTCTGGCGATCATACTCTACAAGAATATCGACATCACTATCCATACTCTCTTCGCCTCTTGAGCATGAACCAAAGAGCCAAGCCTTCTTGATGGGTTGGCTTCCAAAGAATTGCTGAATCTTTGGAATCATATTTTCAACATTCTTACTAATCATAATCGAGTACCTTTTTATTGTTTACATGCTGCAAATATAAGGGAAATATCTGAAATAGCCAAGATATTTCCGGTTTTTAACAAATCGGAGGATTATCGAAGTCCCACAGATTTGGCTTTCCCTTCGGCCGCCGATTTTCAATTCACAGATGAACACAGATTTCTTTGCGGTCTGTGCGGTCTGGGAAAAGTCCCACAGATTTCAGAGATGAAGTAGCTGGCGACGCTATAACTCTGCCAGAGTTTTGGTCAGCCAACGGAGCCTGTGCCTTTGTTCTAAAATCATCCCGTCCTTCTTTACCATTAAAGAAGGCTCCACCTCTCATCTCGGTCTTCTCCCCTCAGGGAAGAAGAGGAAAACCGCCCTACTCGGTGCTCGAACCGCTACGCTTTATAGTTGGCGGGGCATCAAAGCCCTGCGCCATGTTGTGCGGGATGGGACCGCCATGGGTGGAAAGGCGATTTGCAAATATTTAAACTTCCTCATCTGGATTGAAGTGCTCAAAGAAACTGGTTCTTCGCTCTTGTAATGTACTTGTTTCCTGACACAAAAAACGACAGGCAAAATCATACATCGGCGTAGCTGCACTATGTTCACTGGCATCAATAAACTCTAAATTATCAACATAATAGTTTACAAGGTCGGCATCCTCAGATAAATCAGCTGCAAATAAAAACAGATACTCACAACCTACAATTTCCATTAAATCAAGAATCTTAGGAACTATGAATTGCCAAAACACAACTGTTCCTAACTTCTGATGTATCCCTGTTTGATACCAAAAATCACGATGAGCTTCATTTGCACAGAAATGCACAATCTCTACTCCTGCAAAAGTGGTACCTACGTTCTTATTATTCTCACCAAAGATTTTCAAAAGTTCCTCTGAATCCAAAGAAAGATGAAGAGCTCTTGCTACCTCCAGTTTTTTCAATCCCTTCTTGGTTCTTACTTTTTCTAGTATCGCATTGATCGCATCTTTATCTGTTCCTTGCAATGAAGGATCTTTGCTCAACTGAAAAATATGCTCATAAAAGGCTTTCATGTCTAAGAGTCGATCACCTTCCAGAAACTCATCATACAACAAGCCACACTTCAATGAGAAATAAAACAATATTTCACCAGAATTGTTCTTAACCACATAATAAGCAACTCGGTGATTTGCATCATCCTCATAGGCCTCATTTTGCAGCGTATTGACAATACTGGGATTCCTTCCATTATAAAAGTCATCCACCAATCTAAAATTATCAACATTAGAGGACAATCTTTCACAATGTAAGGATCCTAATATCCGTTCTTGTTCTTCAGTTATTCTCATGCTCTTGACATTTGAAAATCCTTGTATTGGGCTAATAAGAATCTACGGATATTGATTCTTTCTGCATCCTTGCGAATATCCGACAAATCTATATCAACATCACATGTATCGTAGGGTGAATAGCCCTCACGCGCCTTCTTCCAAGAATATTCGCCATGACTCAAAGTACTGAGACTCCATGACTGCTTGGGAGCATACTGCTCAAAGACCTTATCAAAGACACCTTGATATTTTTGGAGACTTTCTCGGGATAGAGAAAAACTTAATGAGTTATCTTTATAGTGCTGACGAATTTCAAGTATAACAGGACCATATTTCCATGCCTTGAATTTTGCTCCAAACATGGGTTCTCCTAACTGAACCAAGCATTCACGCTGAGTGAAATAAAGCAACTTATGTAGCTTCATCTCATCAATGCGAGTACCATATTGATGCTCGTAGCGCTGGCTGATATAGGATGCTATTTTCACGACATCTTCCATAATTTTGTTCCTTTCTTTATTGTTTACACGCTGCAAATATAAGGGAAATATCTGAAATAGGCAAGGAATTTCCGGTTTTTAACACATCGGGAAGTCCCACAGATTTGGCTTTACTTCCCGCTGGTCAGTGGGTCCGGAGGACAAATCTCCCTTCAGCCGCCGATTTTCAATTCACGGATTTACACAGATTTCTTTGCGGCCGAGGATAAGAGGACCACGCAGATCTCGCAGATTGCGCAGATTTTTACGCTTCCTCCGGTTCCCCTTATAGGGGTATATGTTTGGGTGGGTGTGAAGGGGGTGTATAAGAACTTTTGTATATACATCGTGCGCAAAAGATAAAGAGAAAGGGTATCAGATAGTTATGCCTTCTTTTTAACACTCTTTTCACGCTAAAGTTCATATACCCCCTTCACACTTCACACTTTGTTTGCTAACTGAACTTTCGCATATCAGGAAGTTAAAGGAGTTAAGGAAGTTAAGGAGTTAAGACGTATGTCTTGCTGCTTAAAAACAACGCCAAAAAGACTGTTGTCTTAACTCCTCTGCGACCGTAGGGAGCGATAACTCCTTTAACTCCTTTAACTTCTGAGCTTGCGAAACTTGAATTTGCTAATCTAAAAATCGATCATTTCGGCGACAATGGTTCCAGCAACCCGTCAATCAGACGAAGCAGCTCGTCTCTGTGAGCCTCGCCAACCAACGACTCCATCCAACGTATCGCGCCCCAGTAGTCGTCGATGGAAACATCACGGTCCATCGCCTCCAGACTCTTGGTATACGCATCAGACAGCTGGAACTCCTTGCGGATGGCTGACTTGGTGGAAGCCCAATGCTTCTCCTCCTCGGTAAGACCACCCTCAAAACGGTCTTCCTTCAGTTCTTCACGCATAGCCCAGAACACGTTGTGGACTAAAAGATTAAAACACTTGTGGACAGAAATCATGCCCGTCTGTAGTCGTAGGAATCCTTGATTCCCATGACTTCACTTTTGATTTTTTTGAAAAACATTTTAAATAATTTTATATTATGTTCCAAAATCGGAACTTTTTGATTTCAATGCCAAATTTTATGCTTAGCTTTGCAGCGGAATCAATATGATTCAATTTAAAAAAAACTTATAATTATTTGCTTAAAAATGGCAACAACAGAACAACAACAAAAACAAGAAATGGTATTACCATCTTTCTTCTATGCTATCGCCTGCAGCGAAAGCAGACAACTCGTCAGTCTTGATGAACTGCAGCGAATCATCACCCTCGACGCCATGACCCAGGCTCGTACCGAAGACTACCGCAAGAACATGCGCATCAGCAGCGAGCTCGCTCATCAAACCAAGGTGATGATGCCAGGCATCACTACCTCCGTGCTCATGGACGGACGGGGCAAGGAACTGCGCAACGTGGTGAAGACCACCCAGATGATTGCCGTGGACATCGACAAGATTCCTGCAGAAAAGATGAAGGAGGTCGTACAGAAGGCGGACGCCGACCCTCATACCATGATGAGGTTCATCACCGTGAGCCAACGGGGCCTGCGCATCATCTCCAGATACCTGCCCATAGATGACGACGAGGTGACCGCACTGGAACTTTTCGATGTGATCATACGCAAGGCGATGAGCTATTACAGTAAGTTGCTAGGCGTGCCTGCCGACGAGCAATGTGCAGACATCACCCGGATGTGCGGACTCGCACACGACCCTACCGCCTACTTCCATTGGGACGCAGAGCCTTTCGGCCTGGACACCCACGACCTGAAGGCGCTCTACACCAAGAAGGCCAACGAGGCGAAATATGCCAAACGTGCCAGCAAGCGCAAGCGAAACAGCCAGAAGATGGTGGCACTGGGCAAGGGGGTTCCCTCGATGGACGAGGCAGCACAGCACATACTGAACCTACTCGACACGTGGGGCTACAAGTTTGAGAGCGGTGCCCACAACGAGTATGTGCACCACTTCGGCAAGGTGTGCGTGCGCTATGGCATAGACAAGGAAGAGGCAATGGCCTACGCCAAGAGCAACTTCAGTTCCGACTATCCCGATGCTGACAGCGTGATGAAATCATGCTACAAGCACACCGACAAGCTAGGCACCTGGCACTTCTACCGCAAAGGCGAAGGCTTCTCGGGTAAGCCGACCGTCAAGGTAATCAAGCAGTGGCTCTCGATGAGATACGAGTTTCACCACAATGAGGTGACGGGATTTCACGAGGTGCTGAGCCGCGATATAATCAAAGGCAAATACCATAAGTGGACCCGGATCGACGACAACATAGAGAACACCTTCTGGACCCAGATGGACGAGATGGGACTCGAAGTGAGCGCCATCAAGCTGCACGCCATCATCAACAGCGACTTCAGCGAGCCTTGGGATCCCTTCGACGAATATCTCAGGAGTCTGCCCAAATGGGACGGAAAGACCGACTACATCGACGAGCTTGCCAACCGGGTAACCATCAACTATTGCCCTGGCTACCACCACTCGCAGGAAGAGTTCAGATACTTCTTCAAGAAATGGCTCGTATCGATGGTGGTGGCATGGGTATCGCCGAGAGTGGTGAGCCAGACCATCCTGATATTCATCGGGAGGGGTGGCATCAACAAAACCACATTCTTCTATTATATCCTGCCACCATGCCTGCGCCAGTACTTCATCAACGAGTCAACCGCCAACTATACCGACAAGGACTTCATGGAGGCTTTCTCAAGCAAGGCACTCATATGCCTCGACGAGCTGGAGTCTACCTTCGGCAAGGGGCTGAGCGCCCTCAAGAGCAACGTCACCAAGCTGGTGTTCTCCATCCGCCGACCCTACGACAAGTATCGTTCGGAACTGCTGCACCGTGGTGCCCTCTGTGGCACCAGCAACAGCATACAGATCATCACCGACGAGGAGAACCGCCGCTACTCACCATGGTTCGTAGACAATATCGAGAGCCCTAGGGAGACACCCATCGACTACCAGCACGTCTATGCCCAGGCTGTAGCTCTGGGACAAGAGGTAACCAATCGGGTGAAGAACCAGGAAGAGGGATGGGTATACTGGCTCACCACCGCCGACATAGACGTGATGAGGGAGCACAACAGCATGTTCATGGTTTCCAACTTCATGGAAGACCAGATACTGCGCTTCTACAAGGTGCCGAAATCAGACACCGACCCTCAATATGTAAAGTTCCGCTTTTCATCGGAAATCATGGAGCGCATAGGCGGAAGTCCCGCCCTGAGCCGCAACATGAGTCACCAGAACCTGAGCGCCGTGATGCAGCGACTGGGATTCAAGAAGGTACACCGCGCCAAAGGCAACGGATGGCTCGTGATAGAGAAGAATCCGGGAGAAATCAACACCGAGGCGATCTGCAGTCCAAACGAATGCGCAGAAACGTACCTGAAACCGTACAGAGCCGTAGCCACGGATAGCCAGAATGGTTCTGACCAACAGTAAACAGCGTTCTGGCAAGTGCTAACCAGCATTGCCAGCAACGCTAAGTATCATCAAGAGAAACGCTAAGTATCATTACCGCGGTTCTCATAAAAGTCAATTCTATATGAAGATCAAGATATACAAGAAATACGAGCTTGCCAAGCTCTACTTTCCGGAGCAGTCGAAACACGTGGCACTAAACCACCTGATGCGGATGGTGAACCACTGTCCGCCCCTGCTTGAGGCCCTGCAAAGAGAGGGCTACGAACGGTTGGCGAAGACCTTCACCATGCGCCAGACGCTACTCATCTATGAGTATCTGGGCGAGCCATAATACTGAGTTTTCCAGTTTTATGCCCCATCGTATCCCTATCTCACCCCTATCGTACAGAAGCCTCTTCTGAAAGTCGTATCTTTGCAACCGTAAACAAGAACCAAGCACTGCGCAGCGCTTTAATACATGAAACACGAACCATAAAACAATTTATTAGCCTTATGATTGAGTACGATTTGAAGAAGAACAACAACAAGAAGAACGTGAAGGCTTATGGCAAGTACTACGCCAAGCCCCACGTAAGTGAAACTGTAGATCTCGATGAGCTCGCCGACCACATGCATGGTCACAACTCTCCATTCTCAGCCGGGACCATCAAGGGCATCCTCATCGATGCCGTGACCCACATCAAGGAGCTCCTGCTCATGGGCAAGAATGTAAAGCTGGACAACCTCGCCATCTTCTACATCAGCATCAAGAACAAGATGGGTGCAGAGAACGCCGACGACTTCACCGTATCTAAGAACATCGAAGGAGTGAGAATGAAAGCCCGCGCCACGGGCGACTTCCGCTACGTGAATCTCAACCTCGACGCCAACTTGAAGAAGTATGGTGCTAAGAAAAAGAAGTCTTCCACCACCGACTCCGGAACGACTACGCCACCGGAAAGTACAGACAAGAGCGACTCAGGCTCTGGCTCCACCACTAACCCAGGCAGCGATTCGGGAGAAGTAGGACTGTAGTAACTGGGATTGCATATCCCCGTTATCTCTTAACTGGGATTGCAAATCCCCTTAACTAGTTTTTAAAATCAATTGACCGAAAATGACACAAGATCGATTTCCGATGACGATTGGCGGCGAGGAGGTGCTCAATGAGCATCTCCTGCTCGCCTACACTGAGAACGGCGAGATGATGGACTCACCTCTGAGCGTCCGTTTTCTCGTAATTCATTGCTCGGCAACACGTGCCGACCGTAACTACACCGACAAGCAACTGATGCGCGACCACAAGAAGCGTGGATTCCGCACCGTGGGCTACCACTTCTATGTACACAAGGACGGAAGCATCACGCAGTTCAGAAAGCTGTTGGAGGTGGGCTCACATGCCCGCCCCTACAACCGCTGCTCCATCGGCATCTGCTACGAGGGCGGGCTGGATGACGAGGGCCGTCCTGCCGACACCCTGACCCGCGCCCAGTATGACGCGATGTGGAATCTGCTGCGCAAGCTCAAAATCACGTTTCCACAGGCGCAGATTGTAGGGCACCGCGACTTGCCGGGAACGACTCCTAAGGAGTGTCCTTGCTTCGATGCAGCGAAAAAATTTCCACTTTAATGTGGAATGCTTAATGTTGAATGTTAAATGTTAAATTTGAACTATGAAGAAAGAAACCATCAAGAAGGTGATCAATTTCATCATCACCGTACTTACCGCCGTAGCTAGCGCATTCTGCGTACAGAGCTGCCAGTAAATTCCCAGTAATCAAACCTAAACCTTAAGTTCTAATTCTACCAGTATCGCCAGTAGATGCTGAGGCGATGCATGTCGCTGCCCACGAAGTCGTACATATCGTGCTTCATGAGCCACTTGCATCGCTTCTGCACCTTCTTGCCATACTGCCCATCTATCGAGAACGCATTTCGCTGGAACTTGATGCCCATCAACTTGAGCTTCTCGTAGTCGCGCTTCTCCATATAGAGGTAGCGCTCAGGATGGGCAAGCACGGGCGTGTAGCCCTTGTTCTTGATGCGCTCCAGGAGGGCATGAAAATTCATCGGGGCAGAGAAGATGCTCGTCTCCACCAACAGGAGCTTGCCATCCTCGCCCAGCGGCAACAGGTCGTTTGCCTTCAGGCGCTTTTCGAAGAGCGCATCTAGCATATTTTCGGCTGCGAGATGCAGCCGGAGCATTTTTCTGTCAGCAGGGTTTCGCTCGGCGAAGTCCTGCTGATATTGTTTCTGGAAGTCGGCAAATACTTGGCGCAAATGGGTGGTCCCGTTGGGTACGTCTTCCATAATATGAGGCGTAAGCCAGACATCCCTCATGCCTGCGCCTTCGTAAAGGCACAACATTTCCAACGACTTCTTTACCTCTTGAAATCCGTCGTCCACGCCGGGCAGGATGTGGCAGTGCCAGTCGATGCCGCCGGGGAGTCTCTCTGATGGTGCTTTCCTGCTTGCCGTCGGATTGCAAATCCAACGGAACGCCTCACGGAATATATTCATATTTTTCTATTCTTTTATCCAATTTCCTACTTTCCTATTTTGCACCTCCCCATTCTTGTCGGAGCCGTAGTGGTAGCCGTAGCCATAGCCATAGTGGTAGCCATAGCGATAATAGTGGCCGTAGCGGCCGCCCTGAGCCTTGGTTCCGTTCAGAATGAGCGACATATTCTTGAATTTCTTGTCCTTGTAGAGCTGCTCGAGGTCGCCCAGCAAACTGCGCTGCATCAAGCCCGAGCGTACCACGAAGATGGTGCGGTCGGCAAGTTTCTCTATAATCTGGGTATCTGCCACGATTTCCACTGGTGGACAGTCGATGAACACATAATCGTACTCAGCCCTCACCTGCCTGATCATCTCGCCCAGACGGTCGGTGAAGAGGAGCTCCGTAGGGTTAGGCGGCATGGTACCGATAGGCAGCACGTCGAAGCCCTCCACCAGTCCATACTCCTCGCCATGACAGATGATACCCTTCAGGTCATCGGTCCTGCCGTTGAGATAGTCGCTGAGTCCCTCGCCAGGGCTGCCCACGAGCATGGATGTGGAACCATGGCGGAGGTCACCATCGATGACGAGCACCTTCTTCTCCTTGATGGCGAGCGACATGGCGATGTTGCCTGCCAGATGAGTCTTGCCCGAGCCTATGTTGAAAGACGTAAGGATGATGACGTTCTGCTCGGGATGGGTGCCTATCATGAACTCCAGGTTAGTGCGCAGCACGCGGAACGCCTCGTTCACGATGTCGCGCTTGCCTGCCTTCACCACAATCTGTCGCGTCTCCTTCGGCTTCTTCCAGAACTGGATGCGCTGCAGAAGAGTTGGTCTGTTCTTGCGACTGATGCTGTATGGTATCTCACCGAGGAATGGTATGGTGATGTTCTTGAGGTCGTTTCTGCCCCTCACCGTCGTATTCATGTTCTCACGGATAAATATGACTACCACAGGTATCAGGACTCCGAGAACGAAAGCCACGAGGATGATGTTGCGGCGCACAGGCTGCACGGGCTTGGTGTCGCCCGTAGGAGGGGTGATGATGCGGGTGTTGTAGGCGGTGAAAGCCTTGGAAAGCTCGTTTTCCTCTCTCTTCTGCAAGAGGAAGAGGTAGAGCGCCTCCTTCACCTTCTGCTGGCGACCCACTGTTTGCAGGTACTTTGCCTGGCTAGGGTTGCTGGCTATCTGGCTGGTGGTCTGCGCCTCGTTTGCCTGCAGGTTGCCAAGCTGCGAGTTGAGTGTCACCACGAAGTTGTCGATACTGGTCACGATGCTATGGCGCATGGAGGCGAGGTTCTGGTCATAGTCAGCCACCAATGGGTTCTGCTCGCTGGAGTTAGCCACCAGGTTGTTGCGCTCCAGCTGCTGCTTGTTGTATTCGGTAATCTGCTGCTCGATGCCCGGGCTGTCGATGCCGATATTGGCTGGCAGGAGCTGGTTCTTGCCCACCTTGCCCGTCAGGAAGTCGCGCAGGTAGCGTGCCATGGAGAGGCGTGAGTTCAGCTCGAGTATCTGCTTGTCTACGTCGCCGCTCTTCTGCATGTATTGCTGTGCGGCGGTCTCTACGTCGGGCAGCAGATTGCGGCTCTTGAACGAGGAGATGTCCTTGTCTACGTCGCCCAGTTCCCGCTCGATGACGCCCAGGCGATCGGTGATGAAATGGGAGGTAGAGACGGTCATCTGGTTCTTGTCCTCCATCCAGTTCTTGCGGTATACGGAGATGATGGTGTTCAGCACGTCCTCGGCGCGCTGGGTGATCTGGTCCTTATAGGTCAGGTCGATGACTGTTGCCTTCTCCTCGCTGATGCTTGCCGAGAGCGACGCCTTGATATGGTCGGTCATGGCATAGAGGTTGGTGCGGGTTACATGCAGTTTCCTGCTCTCATGTCCATTGATGAAGGCTGAATAGCCCGGTGCCAGGTCTACGCATACATGGCCCATCGCCGTGCGGACGGTCTGGCCCAGCTTGCCCTGTACCTCCTCGTCCGATTCCACTTGGTTTCCAGCCTTGTCGGTGCCACTCACATGTACGATGGAAAACAGGTTGCCATGCTTTACTTCTACATCCAAATTGGCGCTCTGCATATCGTTCAAGCTATAGAAATGAACGGTTACAGGCAGCGTTCTGCCATAGAGAGCCACAGGATGGAAGGTACCGTCTTCACTGTAGTTTACGTCGAGTTTGAGCTGCTTGCCTGCCTCCAGCAAGACGGCTGGCGACTGGATGGCAATCAACTCGTTGTTGACGTTCGACTTGCCTCCCGAGAGTCCCATGTCGGAGAACATACTGGCCACATCGCTGTTGATGCTCTGGCTCTTGCCGTCTTCCTTGATGAGGATGGATGCCGTGCGCTGATAGACACCCGGCGTGGAGAGGAGGTAATAAGTGGCTATGCCCAGGGTGACGACGAGCGAGATGACAAACCATCGCCAGCGCACAAGGCACAGATACATTAAGTCTTGCAGACGAATGAAGTCATCTGCCTGCTGGGGGCGACGAACCAGAGCATTCTGCATCGTCGCTTGATTATTCTGAATCATTGAATTTGAAAGTTGTTTTTTTGCATGTAGGGAAGTTAAGGGAAGTTAGAGGGAAGTTAAGGGACAAATGTCCTAAGTTTAAGCTAGGAGACTATTGTCTCTTAACTTCCCGAACGACCGTAGGGAGTGATAACTCCTTTAACTTCCTGATATGCGAAAGTTCAGTTACATTATTTCTTGATAAGTACCGCCACGCTGGTGGCAAGTGAGGCAAGGCTAATCCAGAAGCCCGTGCTCCTGACATTGTTGCCATTGACCGTACTCTGGCGAGCCTTGGTCTCGTTGGGGCTGATGTAAACCACGTCGTTCTGTTGCAGGTAATATACCGGACTGTTGAACACGCTGTTTCCCGAGCAGAGATTGATCTTGTATATCTTCTGGTGACCGTTTTCCTGGCGCAGCACCATCACGTCTTCGCGGGTACCATAGATGGTCAGGTCGCCTGCCTTGCTGAGGGCATCGAGAATGGTTACTTTCTCGTCCTCGATTTCATACTGTCCAGGGCGTGCCACCTCACCAATCACCGAATAGTGGAGATTTGTCAGGCTGACAGTCACAACGGGATCCTTCACCAAGTTGCGATCCACAAGAAGTTTCTTGATTCCCTCGGCAATCTGCTCTCGGGTACGGCCTGCCACATGCAGGGTGCCCAGCACAGGGAAGTCGATGTTGCCCTTGCTGTCTACCGTATAATAATAGGCATCCTTGGCGATGGTCGACGTAGAGTAGCTGGTGGCGGTTCCCGTAAGGCTGAAGAGCTGTGTGATCTGTGGATCCTTGCTCTTCACTCCGATGTAGAGTTTATCTGTTGGCTTGGCGGTGATCACCGCACTTTTCAGATTGATTAGCGTGTCAGGATTTTGGTTAAAATCCTGGAAATAAGCTATTTGTTGTGGGGTTCCACAAGCAGACAGGACAAGAAGTCCCGTACAAAAAGCTCCAGAAAGCAATGAATTACGATATTTCATATAATTTTATATTTTTTCTAGAAAACATCTTGGTATATAGGTGGTGGCGACGGCACAGACCCCGTCTATCGACACGATGAGGCGATGGTCGCCATTGATGCGCTTGATTTCGCCCTCCAGACCTTTGAACCTGCCGTCGATGACCCTGACACGTTCTCCTTTCTTCCAGTTGAAGGCTCCGTCCTCGAAATATTCCAGCCCCTTCTGGTCGCCCGACGATACCATCATGAACATCTGCATCTGTCGCTTGGGAATGGCGATGGGCTGTGGGTCGAAGTCCACCAGCTGGCGATATAGCCTTGCCTTGCCACGCAGTTCCCGCTCCAGGCATAGTGCCTGTAGCTTGTTGCTGCGCATGAAGAAAAGCGAGGGTATGAGTGGGCGCTCCACCACAATCTTCTTGCCTTGGCTGTTTACTAGTCTCTCTTTTACGAAGGGGGCGTAATATTCCATCACATCGCCCATCATATCTTCGGGGAATGTGTTTATCATCTGGTCAGGATCCTTAAGCACGTTGTTGAAAAGGTTGAACTGGTCTCGGCAAAGCGCCACTTTGTTCATGTACACGCGCATGGCATACCATGATGCCTCTGTCTTGGCTGGTTCGCCAAGAGTCCCGGCTTGTATGCTTAGAGAATGATAGATATCTTTTATTGAATTGTCCATTCTTTCATTTTAAGTATTCTTATACAGACACATTTTCTCTTCCCCCTTATGTCGAAACAAGTCGTCACAAGCAGCAAGGAGATTGAGACAGTATACTTCCCGTAAAGCTTCTGTCGTTCGGAGCAACCCTGATCCAGGCGATGCTGTACCCGCAATCCCATTTGGGTAACTAAGCCTCATATTTTCTGGTTTAGTTCTCAAACGCGCCGCAAAGTTAACAAAAAAAAAAAAACGAAAGAATGTTAGCGCTACTTTAGATAAAATTAGTTTTTTTTAGTATTTTCCTAATATTTGTTAATTTTACTGTTTTGTTTGCATACAAAACATAAAATCGGGGTAAATCTCTTTCAATAAGTGATTTACCCCGATTAAACATTATACAGATGGAAGGAAACTTAGTTGTTTACGCTACCTCCCACAATATCAAGCAATTCATTGGTAATGGCCTGTTGACGACTCTTGTTGTACTGCAAGTTGAGTTCGCGCAAGAGTTCATCGGCATTATCCGTAGCGGTCTGCATGGCCACCATGCGGGCAGCATGCTCACTCGCCTGACTGTCCAGCAAGGCTGTGAAGAGCATGAGATGCAGCTGCTTAGGAATCAATACACCGAGAACGGTCTCCAAGTCTGGCTCCACGATGAAGTCATCGTTCAGAGGTTTAGCCTCTGAAGTCTTTCTTTCATTCTCCTCAGCCTGTTTCTTGCGTAGATACTCCTGCGCCTTAGCTGTAACCACATTAGAGGTGAGATCTCTGTCGTTATCCCCTCCTATTGCCTCTGTGCTGAGGTCGATAGGCAGGAAGGTCTTGCGGGTCAGAATCTGCGAGCCGGCACTCTTGAAGTGGTGATAGATCATCTCCACCTTGTCGAGTTCGCCAGCCGCATACTGCTTGGCAAGATTACTGGCGATGTCGGCACATGCGCTTGAATTAGGATGATCGGCAAGATCCATGAAGTTGCCGCCAATCTTGAGTCCCAGCTTCTGTGTTTTCTCAGCCACCTTTCTTCCGATAGGATAAACCGTGATGTCGTCAATGCCCTGAGCCTTATACTCGTCCACCGCATGCATCATCATCTTGATGACGTTGGAATTGAATCCACCGCACAAGCTGCTGTTGGAACTGTAAACCACGAGAGCCACTCGCTTGGTTTCCTTGTGCTCCACCTGCAACTCATGGTCCACATTCGGAGTACTCACCAGGAAGCTCTTGAGGATATGTTCCAGCATATTCTCGTAAGGCAGCATGTTCTGTATAGCCACCTGTGCATGATGCAGTTTGCTCGAAGCCACCATCTTCATGGCACTCGTAATCTTACGTGTACTGTTGACGCTGGCGATGCGAGTCTTAATCTCTTTTAACGACGGCATAGGCTATTACGCTTTATATTGTCCTGCAACATTAGCCATGGTCTCCTCGACTGCCTTAATGGCCTCGTCGGTGAGCTTACCATCGCCTAAAGTCTGAATCACATCGGCGTGCTGGCTGCGCATAGCGTCGAGGAACAGATCCTGGCACTCGCGAACCTTGTCCATTGGCACGTCGTGCATCAATCCGTGCACACCGCAATAGAGGATAGCTACCTGCTCGCCTACCGGCATTGGGCGGTACTGAGGCTGAACCAGCAACTGGTCGTTCTTACGGCCACGGTCCAGTGTCATTGCTGTTACGGCATCCATATCGCTAGAGAACTTGGAGAAGGCCTCCAGCTCACGATACTGAGCCATATCAATCTTCAGTGTACCAGCCACCTTCTTCATACTCTTGATCTGGGCAGAACCACCTACACGGGATACGGAGATACCTACGTTGATAGCTGGACGGAAGCCCTGGTTGAAGAGGTTGGTCTCAAGGAAAATCTGACCGTCGGTGATGGAAATCACGTTGGTTGGGATGTATGCTGATACGTCACCAGCCTGTGTCTCGATGATAGGGAGGGCTGTCAAGGAACCGCCACCCTTAACGTGACCCTTCATGCACTCTGGAAGGTCGTTCATCTGCTCGGCTACCTCCTGCTGGTCGTTGATACGAGCTGCACGCTCCAACAGACGAGAATGGAGATAGAAGACATCACCAGGGTAAGCCTCACGTCCGGATGGACGGCGGAGGATCAGGGATACCTCACGGTAAGCCACAGCCTGCTTACTCAAGTCATCGTATACTACGAGAGCTGAGTAACCGCGGTCGCGGAAATACTCACCGATGGCTGCACCGGCAAATGGTGCATAGTACTGCATCGCAGCTGGATCGGCAGCGGTAGCACTTACGATGATGGTATATGGCAGGGCGCCATGCTCCTTAAGGTTCTGTACCAATGCAGCAACGGTAGAAGCTTTCTGACCGATGGCTACATAGATACAATATACTGGCTTGCCAGCCTCATAGAAACTCTTCTGGTTGATGATGGTATCCACTGCGATGGCAGTCTTACCGGTCTGGCGGTCGCCGATGATCAACTCACGCTGTCCACGACCGATAGGAATCATAGAGTCTACAGCCTTCAAACCTGTCTGAAGTGGTTCCTTCACTGGCTGGCGATAGATAACACCAGGAGCCTTGCGGTCCAATGGCATTTCGAAGGCATCAGTAAGGTCGATGTCACCCAGACCATCAATAGCCTGACCCAGAGGGTTTACGACACGTCCGAGGAAGTTGTCGTTTACGCGGATAGAAGCGATACGGTGTGTACGCTTCACGCTCTGTCCCTCCTTGATGCCAGCAGTAGGACCTAAGAGGACACAACCTACATTGTCTTCCTCCAAGTTCATGACAATCGCCATAGTGCCGTTCTCGAACTCAAGAAGTTCGTTAGCCTCTGCGTTGCGGAGTCCGTAGATACGTGCCACACCATCGCTGACGGTGAGAACAGTACCGACCTCATCAAACTTTTCAGAGCTATTCACCTCCTGCAGTTGCTGCTGAAGAACTTCAGACACTTCACTTGGTTTAATTTTATCTGACATTGTTTATTTATTTTAATTGTTAAATGAGGAGTTAAGGAGTTGAAAGAAGTTAAAGGAGTTAAGACAATAGCTTATCTTATATCCAGTTTCTCTCATTATTAAGAAGTCCTCCTGTTTTATCAGGATAAAGGTGTTGTCTTAACTCCTTTAACTTCTTAAATTCTTAACTACTCAAAAAAATTACTTTTTGAGCTGTGTCAGAATGTTGTTGAGCTTAGTCTTTACGCTCGCATCCATTCTGTAAGTATCATACTCAAGGATGAAACCACCGATGATATCCGGGTTCACCTCAGTCTTGAACTCCACAGTACCTTGCGTTCTCTGCTCCACCATCTTGCGCATCTTATCCTCAGTAGAGGCGTCAACGGCAGTGGCGGTGATCAGCTTACCGCGGATGATGTTCTTCTGTTTCCTGTAAAGAGTGATATACGAAGCAGCCATGAATTGCAGGGTGCTCTCCCTATCCTCCTTCAGAACGAGTGCGATGAACTTCTTGCTCAGCTCGGATGGGTTGTTGCCCAGGGCTGTGGTGAGAAGCGCCTGCTTCTTGTCTTTAGAGAGCATAGGGTTGTCTATCGTAAATCTCAGTTCAGGCACGTCGATGTAGCTCTTGTAGAGCGTCTGCATCTCCTGGTAGACCTGATCTTCGAGCTTCATGCTGAGTGCGCTCTTGATGAGGGCACGGGCATAACGCACCGATATTACACCTATATCCATAAGCTTTACTATTTGTTGTCAGAAGAAACCTCGTCCAGCAGTCGATTTATCATATCCATCTGTGCCTTGTCGTCAGAGAGCTTAGCCTTGAGCACCTTCTCAGCAATCTGAACAGAGAGTTCAGCCACCTGACCGCGGATTTCGCGAATGGCGTTCTGCTTCTCCGAATCAATCTGTGCCTTGGCGTCAGAGAGGAGTCTTGCTCCCTCTTCGCGAGCCTTATTCTGTGCTTTCTCTACGATGGCGTCGCGTGTTTCGGCAGCCTCTCTGAGGATGGCAGCCTGCTTCTCGCGCGCTTCCTGCAAGATGGATTCACCTTCTTTTTGGATATTGGCAAGCTTCTCGTTGGCCTCGTGAGCTTTCTTCAGGCTCTCGTCGATGAAGGCCTTGCGCTCGGTCACCATCTTGACGATGGCTCCGAAACCAGCCTTTCTCAAGATGACGAAGACAATCAGAAAAACGACTGTCATCCAAAAGAGCAAACCGCTATCAGGAATCAATAAATCCATATATACTGGTTAAAGTTTTACTTAAACGTTTTTATTTTAACTAACTCTAGAATAGTCTCTATCCTACCCCGGCTTCAGAATCCGGCAGAAACTCTGGAGGATATCCTTGATCCGGGGCTGATGATAGTGACATATGAGATGATTACATAACGATTGCCAAGATGGCGATGATGACAGCGAAGAACGCAACACCCTCAACCAACGCAGCTGCAATAATCATAGAAGAACGGAGGTCACCCATCTTCTCTGGCTGGCGTGCCATAGCATCCATAGCCTGGCCACCAATGCGACCGATACCAATACCTGCGCCAATAGCGGCCAAACCTGCACCTACTGCGGCACCCAACTTTGCAATCTCTGCTGCTAATAAAAGTGATAACATAATCTTATAATTTAAGTTGTTAATATTTTCTTTATTTATTGTTTAATTGAAATTTTGCCTCTACATCAAATCATGAAGTCCAATGTTCAAACTTCTCATAAAGTTCAAACTTCAAAGTTCAATGTATTAAGCAACCTCTGGCTCAGCCTCATGAGACTTTACATGAGCCAGCGAGATGAATACTGCACTCAGCATGGTGAATACCAATGCCTGAATGTAGCTTACCAATACTTCGAGGAGCATCATGAAGACACTCATCGCAATACTTACTGCTGTCATACCCGTACCTGCCACATAGTTGGCGATAGCATTCTCACTGATGTTGAACATGATGAAAATGATAGCCGCAAACGAAAGTGCGATGGCGTGACCCGCCATCATGTTGGCGAAGAGTCGGATAATCAAAGCCAACGGTTTCGTGAAGATACCGAAAAGCTCGATGAATGGCATCAATGGCACTGGAACCTTCAGCCAGGTTGGTACTTCTGGCCAGAAGATGTCCTTCCAGTATTCCTTCGTACCGGTGAAGTTGGTGATCAGGAAGGTCGTCACACCGAAGAATGCGGTGCAGGCGATATTACCTGTCAGGTTACCACCACCTGGAGGGAATGGTACGATACCCATGATGTTGGCCACGAAGATGAAGAAGAAGCAAGTAAGCAGCCATGGTGCATACTTAGGGGCTTCCTTACCCAGTGTAGCCTGGATCACATCGTCATATACCGACATGACGAACATGTGCATCAGTCCTGTAAATCCCTTTGGTGCAGGGTCATCCACCTTGTGCTTCCTGCACCAGCTGGCTGGTATCAGGATGCAGAGCAACAGGATGATAGCGTCGATGAAGAGCACGCAAACGGTCTTCGTGATGGAGATGTCGAGAGGACGAACCTCCTGACCTCCCACCTTCTCTACTATCTTGTTGGGATTCGTCTGTGCATCACCGTTCTTGATGACGAGGTTGAATGGTCCCGGACGGTCTCCGTTGGCATCCTTCTCTTCCGAGAATTGGCTGCTGCAGAAGACGTGCCAGCCCGTTGAGCTCTTCACGATGATAGGCAGATGAATCACTACGGGATGATCTCCCACCTTAGTGATATGCCATTCATAAGAATCCTTGATATGACCCCACAATATCTCTTTCACGTCGATGTCTTCCTTGGCCGATACCTGCACAGGTGCCAGCGTGAAGAGCAGCATCGCCATCAAGAGGAATTGCTTGAGATGTTTCATATTCTTTAATTCTTACTTTTGTTTATTAATTATTCGCAAGTGAGGGAATTGATTGAAGTTAAAGAAGTTATCACTCCCTACGGTCGTTCTGGACGTTAAGGGACAATAGTCTTCTAGCGTAAAACGTAGGACATGTGTCCCTTAACTTCCTGCTAACTTCCCTAACTTCACTTAACTTCCCTATATGCGAAAGTTCAGTTAATTATTTGTTTCAGAACCGCTTATGAAAGACGGTTCTTTTTCTCTACCCGAGCGAAGTAGATGCAGTCGAACACGAGAAGCACTACATAGAACAGGGCGAAGATGGCAGTGAATCCCAGGATGTTCTGCCTGTCGCATACCAGCACGTAGATGAGGAACACCAGTGTACCGGCCATCAGCTTCAAGACCAATGCCGCCAGGTAGAACTTGGCGAGATTGGCGGGAGATGATTTAGCCACAGCCTTCCAGGCTTCACCATAAGCAGTACTTGCAACGAGCGAGAATATCGCACTCACTACCAGCGGGTTAACAACCCGTGGCAGAATATCATCGCATAAGGCAGAAACCCTACAGGCAAAGAGCACGGCAAGAGCCACTGCTGCTGTAAGCCACAAAGAAATCTGCTTATACCTGATACTCGCCTGTCTGATAGTCTGCAAGCGCAACTTTTCTTCTTTTTCCATTGTTCTAAGTATAATGTATAATTGACAATGTACAATATATAATTATTAATTGTTAATTATCAATTATTAATTAATCTAAACTTCTACGCAAAGGCTTACTTCGTTTTTCTTACATTCCACGAATCCGCCCTTGATGTTCATTGCCTGCTTGCCTTCCTTGGTGGTATACTCTACCTTGCCCACTTCGAGCGAAGAGATGATAGGTGCGTGGTCTTTGAGAATCTCGAACGAGCCGAGGGTTCCCGGAACCAGTACGCTCTCCACCTCACCCTGGAAGACTACTTTCTCAGGAGATACTATCTTTAGCTGTAACATAAGCCGTGGATTTAAAGATTACGCCTGTGCTGCTGCGAGCAACTGCTTAGCCTTCTCCTTCGCATCCTCGATAGTACCTACGTTGAGGAATGCCTGCTCTGGCAGGTCGTCTACCTCGCCGTCAAGGATGGCGTTGAAGCCCTTGATAGTCTCTTCGATAGGAACCATCACACCCTTCAGACCGGTAAACTGCTCGGCTACGGTGAATGGCTGACTCAGGAAACGCTGTACACGACGTGCACGGTTCACGGTCAACTTATCCTCATCCGAAAGTTCATCCATACCGAGGATGGCGATGATATCCTGCAACTCGTTGTAACGCTGCAGCAACTGCTTTACTCGCTGTGCACAATCGTAGTGAGCCTTGCCCACAATCAGTGGGTCGAGGATACGAGAGGTTGAACCCAGTGGGTCTACAGCAGGATAGATACCGAGAGAGGCAATCTTACGGGAAAGCTCTGTGGTAGCATCCAGGTGGGTAAAGGTGGTAGCTGGAGCAGGGTCGGTCAAGTCGTCGGCAGGAACGTATACAGCCTGCACGGAAGTGATGGAACCGTTCTTGGTAGAAGTGATTCGCTCCTGCATGGCACCCATCTCAGAAGCCAGTGTTGGCTGATAACCTACGGCTGATGGCATACGACCGAGCAACGCAGAAACCTCAGAACCAGCCTGGGTGAAACGGAAGATGTTGTCGATGAAGAACATGATATCTGCTGCCTCACCGTCCTTGCCTCCGTGGTCACGGAACTCCTCGGCAACGGTCAGTCCTGAAAGCGCTACTGAAGCACGTGCCCCAGGTGGCTCGTTCATCTGTCCGTATACCAGGGTAGCCTGACTCTTTGCCAGCTCCTCTGGGTCTACGAGAGAAAGATCCCACTTACCTTCGTCCATTGCCTTTCTGAACTTCTCACCATACTTGATAACGCCAGACTCGAGCATGTCTCGAATCAAGTCGTTACCCTCACGGGTACGCTCACCTACACCTGCGAATACAGAGTATCCGTTGTGTCCCTTGGCAATGTTGTTGATCAACTCCATGATGAGCACGGTCTTACCTACACCGGCACCACCGAAAAGACCAATCTTACCACCCTTCATGTAAGGCTCGAGCAGGTCGATGACCTTGATACCGGTAGCAAGCATCTCCTTGTGGGTTGACAGTTCGTCAAACTTAGGAGCTTCGCGGTGGATAGGATAAGCGCCCTTCATGTCCAATTCTTTCATACCATCAATAGGCTGTCCGATGACATTCATCATACGGCCCTTGATCTGCTCACCTGCCGGCATGACGATAGGATTGCCTGTAGAGACAACCTCCAAGCCACGCTGCAAGCCGTCGGTGTTGTCCATAGCAACGCAGCGCACTGTGTCCTCACCGATGTGCTGCTGCACCTCTATGACCAGTTCGCGTCCGTCTGGGCGTTTCACCTTCAGAGCTTCGTAGATCTTAGGAAGCACCTTCTCAGGATTCTCGCCCTTGGTATCGAAGTAAACGTCGATAACCGGACCGATGATCTGCGAGATGCGTCCGTTAATTTGTGACATAAGCTTATTAATTTAAAGATTATTTTTTATATTATTTTTCTATTGTTCTATTCGCTCGAAATCAGGAATAGGAGTTGTATCAGCTTCTTTCTTGACCAAGTAGATAGTGGGGAGATTCGCCTAGTGGCTTCGCCCCTGTTTTGCCCGGGAACTGACGAACCTCGCCCATGGCTCCGCTCTCTCAATTCCCGGCGGCAAAAGTAACAATAATTTATGAAAACCGCAAATCTTTTTATGGTTTTATACGGTTTTTATACCTTATTAAACCACATTTGTACCGTTTAAGACAATTTTCAAATTAGGAATCCTTCTTTCGGATACCCAACCGCCTTTTCGCGATACTCAACCCGTCTCTTTTAGATACTCAACTCGTCGAGAACCTTGATGAGCTTGCGGTCGAACGGCTTGTCTGAACGGATGGCCTCTGAAAGCGGTACGTATACCACCTCGTTGTTGCGCACGCCTATCATCACGTTGCGCTGACCCTGCATGATTGCCTCGATGGCACCGCAACCGGTACGGCTGGCAAGGATGCGGTCACGGGCTGATGGACGGCCGCCACGCTGCAGGTGACCCAGGATAGATACACGTACGTCGAACTCAGGGAACTCCTTGCGTACACGGTCTGCATAATAGAGCGCACCACACTTAGGACTCTCTGACACGATGACGATACAGCTCTTCTTTGACTTGCGGATACCACGCTCCATGAACTGTGCCAACTGGTCTACGTCGGTAGAGTCCTCTGGGATGATGGCAGCCTCTGCACCGCTGGCGATGGCTGAGTTCTGAGCCAGGAAGCCGGCATCTCGTCCCATCACTTCGATGAAGAAGATACGCTCGTGGCTCTGTGCCGTATCACGGATACGGTCCACGCACTCTACGATGGTGTTCATGGTTGTATCATATCCGATGGTATTGTCAGTGCCGTAGAGGTCGTTGTCGATGGTACCAGGCAATCCGATACAGCAGATATCAAACTCACTTGCGAAATTCATCGCTCCGGTAAGCGAACCGTTACCTCCGATGACAACGAGCGCATCTATTTCCTCTTTCTGGATATTCTCAAAAGCCTTCTGGCGTCCTTCCTCGGTCATGAACTCCTTGGAACGGGCTGTCTTCAGTATCGTACCTCCGGTACCGATGATACCGCTCACGTTCTCTGTAGTGAATGGTACGATTTCATCATTGATGAGACCGTCATAGCCACGGTAAATACCCTTCACGTTGAATCCGTTGTAGATGGCCGCACGGGTCACAGCACGGATTGCTGCGTTCATACCTGGAGCATCACCTCCAGAAGTCAAAATTCCTATAGTCTTAATCTTTGCCATAACTATATTACCTTATTATATATATATGATAAATTTATTAATAGTTTATTTTTTCTGTTTTTCTCTTAGATCCAATTGTCCTTTTCATCTTCGGGATGCGTGTTTCCATCCCCTTTTTCTTCTTCAGATATGGTTTAAATCATCAGGTACATGGTTCCGCCCATCAGGGTATGGGAGAGCCAGAGGATAGCGAGTCCTGCCACGCCACCCACGAGAGCCTTCCAGCCGATGTTGCGGAAGAACCAGCCCATGTGCATGTGTTCCATCTTCATCAGGGCAAGGCCGCTGATGGTTCCGATGCCCAATACGTTGCCGCCTGCCATCACGCAGTAGGCTACTACCTGCCAGTAGAGTCCGTTGGTGCTGTAGTTTGAATCCAGGACCATGGATGGGTCGCCCAGTCCCACAACGTCGTGCAGTGAGAAGAAGTTCATGGCGGTGGCAAAGTTGTCGAGCACGGTACTCAGTACGCCTGCAGCAATGCCGTGCAGCCATACGTTAGGGCGCTCCTCTCCCCAGCCCAGCAGGTTCATCAGGTCGTCGAAGGCGCCTGATTCCTTCACTACGCCAACAGCCATTATTATTCCCATCACGAAGAGAATCATCTGTATCACGCCATATTGCAGCACTCTAGGGGTGCGACGTTCCACCATCGCATCCATGTTCATGAGCTTGCGGTTGAAGATTTCGTTCACAATCCACAGGATGCTGAGCACGCACAATGCGCCCAGGAACGGACTGAGCTTGGTGATGTTATGGAATGTAGGGATAAACCAGAGTCCGCCGATACCCACGAAGAGCATCAGCTGTCTCTGCCATGCGTTGAGTCTTGTATCATCGCCTCTATAAGGCATCACGATCCATTCGCTGTCTACCCTCTCCGGCAGCATGCGCATCATCATCGCCGTCGGGATGAGCCAGGCAGCGAGACAAGGGAGAAGCAGGGAGAAAGAGAAGACGGTGGCTGTGACGGCTCCGGAATTCCAGAGCACCAGTCCTTCAGGATTACCTATCACGGTGAGTGCTCCGCCACAGTTGGCAGCCAGGAGGATGGCACTGCCATAGATCATTCTCTGACGGCGGCTAGGTATGATGGCGTGCATCATAGTAAGCATCATCACGGTAGTGGTCAGGTTATCGAGGTTGATTGAAATCAGGAAAGTAACGATGGCGAGCGTCCATAGCATCTTCTTGCTGCTGCGGGTGCGCAACAGCTGTCTTACGAAGTCGAAGCAGCCATTGTTGCTGAGAATCTCCACGATGGTCATCGTAGCCAGCAGGAACAGCACGATTTCAGCTGCCCTGCCCACCCAAGGGAGGAAGATGTTGCGGGAGATGTAGTACTTGACAGTAGTGCTGGTGGAATCGGCATCTCCGAGATGGAGGAACCGGGAATAGTCAGCCAGATGCTCGCTGGTAACGAAGTCCATACCAAAGCACACAAATAGCACCCATCCCACCGTTCCGGCAAAGATAGCCACGGCAGCACGGTTCACCTTGGTCACGTTCTCAGTTGCAATGAGCACGTAGGCAAGCACTAATATGGTAAGGATGACCAGCGTCATATTCTCTACTGTTAAATCATTATTTTCATAATTACTAATTCAATGGCAAAGGTAACAAATTATTTGATATCACAAGCATTTCGAGTTTTTTTTTTAATGTATTTAACGCAAATTTCATGCAAATGAAACAAAAAGCCGACTGTGTGCGCACAAAATGAAAGTAATCATTAATAGATGTATACATTATTTATTGTTAACGGTTCCATAAGGAAAAAAGCTGGCGAAAGGCATCCGGCAGAGAGGGAAAGAGAGCCTTTTTAGTTAAATATCATTAACAGAAGAAAGAAAAGTGGAGATAAACGCTTGTAAATCAAAGAAAATGAGTAATTTTGCAGCCGTTTTTATATAATTCACATAAAGTCAAACTTTATTAAATTTAAATTTTTAATTAATTTTTATGTCAAATTTCAAGAACGTACAGCCACTCGACGACTTCAATTGGGAAGAGTTTGAGCAGGGTACAAACGCAGGCGTCAGCAAAGAGGACCTCGAGAAGGCCTATGACGAAACATTGAACAAGGTAACTGAGCACCAGGTAGTAGAGGGTACAGTAATCTCTGTTGATAAGAAAGAGGTTATCGTAAACATCGGCTACAAGAGCGACGGTATCATCCCAGCTTCTGAGTTCCGTTACAACCCAGACCTCAAGGTAGGCGACAAGGTAGAGGTTTACGTAGAGAACCAGGAGGACGTAAAGGGTCAGTTGGTACTCTCTCACAAGAAGGCTCGCCTCAGCAAGTCTTGGGAGCGTGTTAACGCTGCTCTCGAGAACGAGGAGATCATCCAGGGTTACATCAAGTGCCGCACTAAGGGCGGTATGATCGTTGACGTCTTCGGTATCGAGGCTTTCTTGCCAGGAAGCCAGATCGACGTTCATCCTATACGCGACTACGACGTATTCGTAGGCAAGACAATGGAGTTCAAGGTTGTAAAGATCAACCAGGAGTTCCGCAACGTTGTTGTTTCTCACAAGGCGCTCATCGAGCAGGAGTTGGAGCAGCAGCGTAAAGAGATCATCGGCAAGCTCGAAAAGGGTCAGATCCTCGAAGGTACCGTTAAGAACATCACTACTTACGGTGTATTCGTTGACCTTGGTGGCGTAGACGGTTTGATCCACATCACAGACCTCTCTTGGGGCCGCGTAAGCGATCCACACGAGGTTGTTTCTCTCGACCAGAAGATCAATGTTGTTATCCTCGACTTCGATGAGGAGAAGAAGCGTATCGCTCTCGGTTTGAAGCAGCTCACTCCACATCCATGGGATGCTCTTGATCCAAACCTCAAGGTTGGTGATCACGTGAAGGGTAAGGTAGTGGTTATGGCTGACTACGGTGCATTCGTTGAGATTGCTCCAGGTGTAGAGGGCTTGATCCACGTTTCTGAGATGTCTTGGAGCCAGCACCTCCGTTCTGCTAACGACTTCATGAAGGTTGGCGACGATGTAGAGGCTGTTATCCTGACTCTCGACCGTGCTGAGCGCAAGATGAGCCTTGGTATCAAGCAGCTCAAGGAAGACCCATGGGAAACTATCGATACTAAGTTCCCTGTAGGCAGCAAGCACGTTGCTAAGGTTCGCAACTTCACTAACTTCGGTATCTTCGTAGAGCTCGAGGAAGGTGTTGATGGTTTGATCCACATCTCTGACCTCTCTTGGACAAAGAAGATCAAGCACCCATCAGAGTTCACAGCAGTTGGTGCAACTCTCGATGTAGTAGTTCTCGAAATCGATAAGGAGAACCGTCGCTTGAGCCTTGGTCACAAGCAGTTGGAGAAGAACCCATGGGATGAGTATGAGACAATCTACACTCCAGGTTCTGTTCACACTGGTAAGATTATCGATATGATGGATAAGGGTGCTGTAGTTGCTCTCAACGAGGGTGGCGAAGGCTTCGCTACTCCAAAGCACCTCACAAAGGCTGACGGCTCAATGGCTAAGAAGGGCGAGGAGCTCGACTTCAAGGTAATCGAGTTCGTTAAGGAGACAAAGCGCATCATCCTCTCTCACTCTCGTACATTCGAGGAGGGTAAGGACGAGCCTGTATCTAAGCCAGCACGCAAGCACAGCAACGGTGGCCGCAAGAGCGATGCTCCTACAATCAACAACGTAGCAGCTAGCACATCACTCGGTGACATCGATGCACTTGCTAAGCTCAAGGCTCAGATGGAAGGCAAGGCATAATTAAGTCTGAGACATAATAAAGGAAAAAATAAGGGTTTGTTTATTGTTAGCATTCCCTGTAGTTTAAAAAGTCATCTTATCCCGGCTCTTCGTGAGAAGTGCCGGGATTTTTTTGTCAAAGGCGATTACGCACGGAAAAATCATCGGAACATCCTTGCTGTTTTTTAAAGTCACGCAAATTTCGCAGATAACGCAGATTTTACCCGTCCCGGCGGATTTGAAATCCGCCGTAAAAAAAAATTCGACCTATGAAAACGGGGGATTTGTAATCCCCCAATAACAAATGAGCCAGAACCGATTACCGGGGATTGCAAATCCCCTGAACACAAAAGGCACAAAGAGGTTAGGACAATTTTAACGACGGATTGCAAATCCGTCGAAACGCCTAACGGGAAAAAGCCCCCGATGCGTCACGCACGGAGGGCTCATAGTTCTTTCACTTTAAATTTTTAATCTATGAAGTACAACCGGTGTTAGAACACGGCTGCTTGTAAATCATTCTTGATATTGCTCAAACAAGCATTGAGCTTATTGTAAGTTTTCTCTCCTGCTTTTTTAACTCCACTGGTGTATTGCCGCATAAGCGATGGGTTGATACCTGCACGGCGAGCTACGTCAGTAGCATTGAGGAAGGAGAACTCCTTGAAGAAGGCTTGTATATCATACTTGTAGGTAAACTCCATATCCTGGTTAATATCCTTGTCTTCGGGAGAAGCCTGTCGGCATTCCTCCAAGGCTCGCATGAAGTCTGCCTTTGCCTCCTCTGCAGTTGCCCCATCTCCGTCTATCACTGCATACTTGCCTATCGGATCGTCATTGTAGCAAGAGTAACCGCCATTGCCATATTCCAAAATTAGTACAACTTTCTTAGTCATATTTTTATGTCATAATATAATTAATAATAAAAGAGTTCCTCACACATTAAAAAAACATGAGACAATACAATTGTAAGGTTAAGGGCAGGTGCCCGGACTTATCGTCCGAGCAAAGCCTTTTTAATGCGTCTTAGCAACCCTGGTCTAACCTCATGGCTACCGTGTCTCGGCACTCTGATTTTCGCCCCAGTCTTGGGACTAAACCATTCGTCATGCTCGGCACCATGTAGAGTGATAAAGCATCCCGCCTTAGTCAACTCATTGTACAATTGATTATACTTCATTGTATTTAATTAAGTGAAAGAACTCTTTGTCATTTCGACACTGCAAAGGTAGCAAAAAAGCTACAAACCACGAAATGTTTAGGTAGCTTTTTCGCTATATTAACTAAACTTTAACATTTGGCTACGAAAAAGCCCCCGATGCGTCACGCACCAGGGGCTCAGAAATCTTTTAATTATGTTTCCTATCATTATATGAAAACTGTCGTATTTCAAATTACGGCAGTCTGTAATTCTTTAGCTATTTTATGAAGGCATTCCAAAATCTGCTACTTGCGCTTCTGGCTAGGAGCTTTTGCCCTTACATGGCGTATGGGGACAACGCAGTGAACTTTCACTGAATACCCCTTACCTCCAACAAGCTGTTTTAGCAGCAAACGCCAGCATACAGCTTATCTATCGGGAATATCAAATCCCAATTCTTTCCCCAAACGATATTGCCGAACTCTATCTTGAACTTCTTGAATTTATTTTCATTCAAGTATGAGTTATACTGCGGATGAGGATGCTTCCGGATAAAAGCACCCACATCTATTGTCTTAACGGTACCATCACTAAAGTGCAATTCAACCTTTAATGGCGCCACATATTTTGCAGAAACAATACTTAAGTTCATATTTTCTTTGTTATTTTTGTTGAACGTATTCTTTTTAAATAAAGAAGTTGACCCATTTGTCCACAATATTCTTATAATACTTCTTCACAAAGGCCTCTGCGGTAGCAGCATCCTCTTCAATCAATGGTGGTATTTTATTAGAATTTCTTCTATGTATTTCAACAAGTTCACCATTTTCTAATATGATTTCGAATATAGCTTCATGTCCGTCCTTCATCACATGAACGTGTATAGGTTCATGCTCATTCGAATAGAACAGGAAGATAAATCCGAAGTATTCAAATATCTTTGGCATAGCAACCTCCTTATTTTAACCTATCTCGCCAGCAAAGATAGGCTTTTATTTTGAAAGTGCAAAGAAAATGGGTGAAAAATTTTCTAGAAATTCCAACCAAATATCCCCTTTTCGGGATAACCAGCCATCCTTCAAAATTATTTTTTCCACTTACGGCCCTAGGGGAGGAAGTGGAAAGAATCATTGCCGGTTCAGCTATTTTTTGTTACTTTGCAGTAGATTAAAAGAATAAAAAAAAGAACAACTGACAACAGAATATGACTAAAAAGATATTCTATAATTTTGATGCTCAAAAAGCAGAAAAATCACCAGCTTATATGATAGACTGGAAGGCTGAAAGAGCTCAGACGGATAGAATCATACAGTTTCTACTGAGGATTCTGAAACTGAACAATATCTGTAAAGGGGCTATCACAAAGAGGGCAGGAATGGGAAATGGGCAGATAGGAAGAATCCTGAAATGCAATACTGATAAAGTGCTTCATCAGAACATGGCTAAACGTTTGGCTATCACCATTATCACTCTCATACCAGACTTGAACAAGCATGAAGCATTACTGCATATGACCAAGAAGAAAACCTGTCCTTATGCAGTATGCAGAATAGATGATACCGACCAGCAGGAACAGCTGAGAGCGGAGTTTATCGCAGCATTCGGGAGCTTCGGACTGTATCTGGTGGAAGAACTGAAGGATATAGACGAAGCGACGAAAGTCTGTAATGATTTTTATCAATCTTATACAAATTTATAAACAAATTGAATTATGATGACAACAGAAACAAATGACAATTCCGGAGGCACGGGATACAGTGCCGGGAACGACTTCACCATCAAGCCGCTCACTACTACAGTTGACATCAAACTAGTTCGCAGATTGATGGCAACATGGCATACGAATGGACTTACGGATTCCAATATCCGCAAGATCCTGCTGCTCTACTTCGGGGAACCGGCGTGGATGAATCTCGACAAAGTATACGACCGAAACATGTTCGGTCAGATAGCTAAGGGAATGAACTTCCATAGCCGTCACAGCTTTATCGAGGCTATACTGAAAAGTACGGGATTCGGCTTCATCTGGAAGAACAAAAGGTGCTATCATACCGAGCAGAATCTTATGGCTTTCTACTCTCCTATCTGGCATGTGGCGAAGGAAAATGAGGTGGAAAACGAGCAGATTTCGGACGAAAATTCGAACGAAAACATGCAAAACGGCGTCGGCTATTATAATTATAATAATATATATATTAAGAAAAATATTAAAAAGAATAATAGCAATAATGTTAGCCGAAGCCGTTTTGCACAAAATGGAAATCCGGGTAATCAATTTTCACCCGAACAGAAGGCCCGCATCGAAGCCGCAGCCAAGTCGCTCATCAAATACATCGCTACCGACCAGGATGCCTACACCAACATCGTGGAAACCATCAACGAAACTACGTTGAAGCTGATGCCGGAGCTATACATCGACAAGAAGGCGGCATGCCCCGCAACCATGGCTACCCGTCAGTTCTTCAACGCCTACCTCTACCCTTACCTCCTGGAGCACAGCGAAAGAATGATGAAGATTCCTACGCTGCTGGGACAGAGCTGCTGGATCAAGAATCTCATCCAAAAAGATTTCATGCAGAAGAAGATTTCTGCTGCCGTCAGCGACATCCGGCTCTACCTGATGCAGCACGCTGCCGAGATGATTCGACAGAACCGACCTATCTCCGCCTACGAATACCAGGACAAGGCTACGGAACAGAGATTCTACGACGTCAGGAACAAAGACGGAACCATCAAGCAGATCCGAATACCGAATGAGGCACCGCCAAGACCTTCGGATTCCGCAGCATGGAACAAGTTTGCCAAGAAGTGGAACCAGTAGCCTAGGACATAGATAAGGCACGGATTGCACGGATTTATGACGCTAATGTAAGTAAAGCGACCATAATCACAGCAAAAAAATCCGTATAATCCGTGCCTAAAAACAACAATCATTAAACGCAAATTCAATATCAACCTATGAAACAAGAAGATTTTCACAATGAGAAGCCACGATATTACGCTACCGACTTCCCCGAAATCAAGGAAAAGATTCCTGATGAAAAAAGAAAGCTCTATCTCGAGTACGAACAGCAGCACAACGGAATCGCCCAAAATGCTTCCGATGACATCGACGCCACAAACGAGAACTCCGGCTATCCCGAAGAGCAACCCGTAACCCTGAAAAACCTGCAGGCCATCACCACCGACGCCATCAAAGAAATCACCAAGGGCGGACTCGACGTCCAGGTTACCTGCCCCAAATGCAGCAGCCGCAGATGCTTCGTGAAGAGAAGCAACGGATACTTCCACTGCTGGAGATGCAACTGCAGCGGCATGCTCGAGGAGATGAAAGCCCTCAACCACCAGGAATCCTCACGCATCGACGGAGCCTACTACGCCAGAGCCATCAAGCAGAAAGCCAACCAGCAGAAGGACAAGAACTACGTGCCCATGGTATCCAGCGACTACAAGGAAATCAACGAGGAGGTGCGCTCCTGGCTCTACCCCATCTACCCCCTGGAAAGCGACGAGGAACGCCAGCAGTTCCTGGAGCATTTCCACTCGCCCCAGCTCGCCATCACCTGTCCCAAGGCACGCCCACTGCTCCAGCCCAAGGAAATTGAAGTCCTGCAGAACCAGGTGAAGAGCTACATCCTGGCGATGAAACTGGACCCCGAAACGGTGAAGAAAGCGGGAGTGATGTGCGCCTACATGCACAAGAAAGCCGACGACGAGAAGAGCGAAGACCCTCACGGCATCACCCTCGTCCCCGCCATCGCCTACTGCAACTATCTGGACGGCAAGATCATCAACGTGAAATTTCGCTCCGTCGTCCTCAACCCCATCACCGGAGAATGGTCCAAGGACTTCGCACAGGAGTCGCCCACCAAGCCCTGCGCCCCCTACGGCATCGACAGCATCAACCCCATCCGTCCCGATGCCGAACCCGTCAGCCAGCTCATCATCACCGAGGGCGAGAAGGACCGACTAACGCTGATGAGCTGCGGATTCCCCTACGTGCTGAGCATCGCCAACGGCGCCCAGACCAACATCGACGAGAGCCACGAGGCCTTCGAGGAATGGATAGCCCAGGTGGAGGAAATCATCATCTGCGGAGATACCGACCGACCCGGCAGAGGCATGGTGAAGGCGCTGCTCAACGCCTATACCGCACGCGCCAAGGTGGTGCATCTCTCCGGCAACCGCAAGGACATCAGCGACGTTTATGCCGCCTTCGGAGCCAACGAGGTGAGGCGAATCATACAGGAGGCGGAAGACGTGGCGGCACAGGACATCTACGACCTGCACCAGCACGAACCCGATATCCTGGAGGTGATGATGGGCAACTACGACAAGGGATATGACGTGGGCATGGGCATGCTCACCGACCGCATCTTCCACCCTACCTCCGACGGCGGACTCATCATCCTGACGGGCATCCCGAACTCCGGAAAGACTGATTTTCTGAACTGCATGATGGCACATCTGATGTTCCAGCGCCAGAAGCGCGTGGCGTTCTTCTCCTTCGAAAAACCTGTCAAGGCGAAGCACGTCAGGGAGATAGCGAGGGTGGCACTGGGAGTGGAAGACACCGCCAGCATGGACCAGACTATGGAGGAGAGAGATGCCAGGGAGGTGAACAGCAAGGTTATCAGCTACCTGACGCAGCACATGGTGGATTTCGACACGAAGACGCGCCTGCCCGACAGCGACTACATCATAGCGATGGCTGAGCGCGACATGCGCAAGCACGGCCTCGACTTCCTGGTGATAGACCCCTACGTATTCATCGACATGACGGAGGGCGGCAGCCGAGCCACGGAGACGGAGAAGGTGAGGCTGATGCTGACGAAGCTGCAGGCATGGAGCCGTGCCCGACGGGTATGGACGATAGTGGTGGCTCACCCGAGAATCCAGTACAAGGACGGTCATGAGTCGTTTCCTCCGCTCGACATCTATTCCATTGCGGGCAGTGCCCAGTGGGCTAACCTCGCCGATTTCCTGTTCACGGTAAGGCGCATGAACAAGCCGGAAGAGGGCAAGTCGTATACCATCGTAGAAATGCTGAAGGTGAGAGATCAGGAGTTCTGCCAGCCGGGCAAGGTATTGTATGTTCGCCAGCCGTGCGGCAGGTATGACGAGCGCGATTCGGAGGAAGACTGCATCGCCGAGCGCCTTCAGCGCAAGATACTGCCGAAGGATGTGGAGCCGTGGGCGGTATAGGAATATCATCAAATTTCTTGGAATTATGACGAACGAAGAATATCGCAATCTGAAACTGCAGGCCCACCAGCAGCTGGTGGAAGATTATCACTGGCTGATGAGTCAGAGTCCTGCTCAATATACCTGGCGCTGTCCTCAGCGCTGGCTGATAGAACTGGTGTATAATGCCAATCAGGACCGTCCGGTGGATGAATGGCAGCGAGACATCCCGCTCACCCGCCTGTACCGTGACTTCTTCACCCATATCGGCACGAAGCCCCCGAACCATCCCTCCACTCAGCTGAGCAAGCTTCGCAACATGGAGCGCCGCCGCGACATCCAGCCCGACTGCATCACGCACTACTACATGCAGTTCATCGGCAAGCAGCTCAACTGCCACATCATCGAGAAGCTCCTTCATCGGAAGTAGGGTTCTTTTGCCCCTCAAAAGCATCTCCCTACCAATTGAAACAAGCCTCTTTTGGAGTTGGTTTAAGCCTGAAATAAACGTTACGTAAGGCTTAAACCAACCTCAAAAGAGGCTTGTTTCAGATTCGATAACACAGGCTAATTTCTTGAATATTAAAAGTTCTCACCTGCGAAAGAAATCCTTTAAGCAATAACCCCATTATCATAGAGATATTCCGGAGCAATATCAGCTCCATTATACCAGAAGATAGTTTGGTCGAGTCCAAATTGAACAAACTTTTTCTTGTCCTTCAATTCAGCAAATGCCGGATATTTCAAAAGAGGCTGCAAATCAACCTTCTTCGTCACCCCGTCATTAAAGGTACAAAGAAGAGTATAATCTCCTAAATAATCTACATCTTTAACTGTTAGTATCATAATCTTCAATTTATTAATGGTCAAAAGCATAAATATAAATCAATATACCTTGTATTACATATACTGCACCCATATATTTCCCTTTAAAAAACGTATATACGCTTGCAAAGTTACGCTTTTATTTGGAAATCGCAAAGAAAAATGAGATTATTTTTTTGTCAATCCAAGATTTTGTTGTACCTTTGTGCCCAAGTATGGTGAGGCGAATGCCAAACCTGCTCTATTTTCGTGGGTTAACGATTAGATTCGTATCGATTCGACTGGAAGTTCAATTCAGAATAGCTCCTACCAAAGCAAAATTCAAACTACGAACGTACAGTATGAGACGGTGCGCCATGATATGGCGTACCCTCATCTCTTGTATTTCGTAGTTGGGCCATCTGTGGTAGGAGCAGCCTTGAATTGGAATACAACGAGATGACGGGTACGCTCTTTTTATTTCCCCTAGAAAAAGACATTTTGAGAATTTACAGATTTCAGTAACAAGATTTAAAGCTCCTACCAATTATGCAAACAAATCTAAAGATTGAAACTGCTAGAGATTGTTGTACCCTATAAACAGCAATCACATGGCTCGTATCTATGACAACCTGGAAACCAAGTTCACCGATGGGCTCCAGGGCATTATTTCCAACGTGGGTGTAAAGCGCGTTGATTTCTGCGTGGGTTACTTCAACCTGCGTGGCTGGAACCTTATTGTCAATGAAGTTGACCAGCTATCCGGTGATTTCGTATATGAACAGAACGACCGCATATTCCGCACCTGCCGACTCCTCATCGGTATGCACCGACCAGATGAAGACCTCGTGCGAAGTCTCTATTCCGGCAAGAAACAACTGCCCGATGCTGAGTATGTGCAGAAATGCAGAATAGCCATAGCCCGGGACTTCAAGAAGCAGCTCCTGCTGGGACTCCCATCGAAAAACGATGAATGGACGCTCCGCCGCCTCTCGGCACAGATGAAAGAAGAGAAAGTATGCGTCAAACTCTATCTCCGAGAACCACTCCATGCCAAGCTATATCTAGCACATCGACCAGACGATAACTTCAACCCCATCCAGGCCATCATGGGAAGCAGCAACCTCACTTATTCTGGATTAACCCGACAGGGAGAGCTGAATGCAGAATTTGCTGATAGCGACAGCGCTGAAAAACTGTCAGAATGGTTTGATGCAAGATGGAACGACAAGTTCTGCATCGACATCACCAAAGAACTGATTGATGCCATCGACAACAGTTGGGCAGGCGAAGAAGATATCCCACCTTATTTTATTTATCTCAAGACGGTGTATCATCTCAGTCAGGAGGCACGTTCGGGCATCAAGGAGTTTACGCTTCCTCCCGAATTCCGCAACACCCTTTTCGATTTCCAGCAGAATGCGGTGAAGATTGCAGCCAAGCATCTTAACAACGACAAGCGAAACGGAGCCATGATAGGCGATGTGGTGGGTTTGGGAAAGACCATCACCGCCTGCGCCATCGCCAAAATCTATGAGATGACCTACGCCAGCAGCACCCTCATCATCTGTCCAGCCAACCTGCAGGACATGTGGGCGAAATACAAGCAGAAATACGATCTCAAGGCAGACATCGTCTCGATGCAGAAACCCATTGATGTGGAGAATACCTGGAACTACCGACTGATTATCGTAGATGAAAGCCACAACCTGCGCAACAGCAGCGGAAAGCGATATCACAACATCCAGGAATTGATTCATAAACTGGATTGTAAAACCCTGCTACTTACCGCTACTCCATATAACAAGGATTTCTCCGACCTGGCCAACCAGCTAAAGCTATTCCTGAGCGATGACCAGGACCTTGGCATCCGCCCGGAAGCTTACATCCAAAGTCTGGGAGGCGAGCGAGAGTTTCAGCGCAAGCATAGCGACATCCACATCCGCAGCATCAAATCGTTTGAACAAAGCGACAAGACTGATGACTGGAGCGAACTGATGAAGCTCTTCCTGGTTCGCCGCACCCGCACCTTCATTAAGGATAACTTTGCCTTAACGGACGAAAGCAATGGCCGGAAATACCTGCAGTTCCCGGATGGAAGCAAGTCGTACTTCCCCGACCGCATACCGAAAGCCCTGAAGTTCAAGACACAACAGGGCGACCAGTATAGCCGCCTCTATTCAGAAAAAATGGTAGCGATGATGGAAGAACTGCTGCTGCCACGCTATGGGCTTACCAAATATCTGAATGAGGCCAAGGCAGAAGAAGCATCCCGAGCCGAGAAACAACTCATCGAAAATCTCTCGAAAGCAGGTCAGCGCATTATGGGATTTTGCAAGAGCACCTTCTTCAAGCGAATGGACAGCAGCGGTTTCGCCTTCCTGCTCACCCTGAAACGCCACATCCTGCGCAACGCCATCTTCCTCTATGCCATCGACAACAAACTCAATCTGCCCATCGGCGACGAGAACTCCCTACCCGATGATTTCGTGGAAGATGAAGATGCCAACGGAATGTTTGATACGGATGATGATAACCAGGACAGCGATGACCTCATCATCCCTACCGACATGAAATACTACGAGCAGAAAGCCAAAAAGCACTATGAACTGCTGATGCAGAAGAATAATGTAAACTGGCTTAACAGCAAGTACTTCAAGCGAACACTCAAGCAGAATCTCAAGAAAGATTGCCAATGCATCATCAAGATGATTCTGCTCTGCGGACAATGGAAAACGAAGGAAGACCAGAAACTCAACGAACTGTACAAGCTCGTAACAGAGACCTATCCGAAAGACAAGATAGTGATCTTCACCCAGTACTCCGACACCGCGAAGTATCTCTGCCACCAACTCCGCAAGAAGAATGTAGAACGGATAGACATCGCTACGGGCGACAGCAAGAACACCACCAGCATCGTGGAGCATTTCTCACCAGTGAGCAACGAGAAGAGCTATCCTGCCGACCAGCAGAGCCGAATCCTCATCGCCACCGATGTACTGAGCGAAGGTCAGAACCTGCAGGATGCGCACATCATCATCAACTACGACCTGCCATGGGCGATTATCCGACTCATTCAGAGAGCTGGACGTGTGGACCGTATCGGACAGCAGAGCGACCACATAGACTGCTATTCCTTCTTCCCTGCCGATGGTGTGGAACAGGTTATCAACCTGCGTAAGCGCCTGAACGACCGCATCAACGAGGCTGCTAACGTAGTGGGAAGCGACGAGGTGTTCTTCGAGGGCAACGAGCAGAACCTGCGAGATATGTATAATGAAAAGAGTGGCTCGCTCGACGATGTGGACGACAACGATGTGGACCTGGCTTCACAGGCATACCAGATATGGAAGAATGCCACCGATGCCAAACCCGAACTGAAACGCATCATCCCACACCTGAGCAACATGATCAATGCCACCAAGGCTACTACCGACAGGCTGAACGATGGCGTTATCACCTACGCCCAGACCCGAAGCGGATTCGATGTGCTTTCCTGGTACAACAGCAAGGGCGAAATCGTGAGCCAGTCGCAGAAACGCATTCTCCAGGCCATGGAATGCGATGCCGCCGAGCCTAATGTGGAACCAGCCGACCAGCATTACGACCTGGTGAAGAAAGCCATAGACAACATCGGCGACGAGAACACGCATGTAGGCGGCATTCTGGGCAGCAGATTCAGTACCCGCTACAAGATCATCCAGCGACTAGAGCGATATTACGAAAAGCCTGTAGATCTCTTCTTCTCCGACGAGAACAAGGAAGAGCTGAAATATGCCATCAACGACATCTACAACTATCCACTCCAGGAAACCGCCAAGTTTAATCTGGGAAGAATGATGCGACAGAACAACGTGAGCAACGACGACCTGGTGGAGTATGTGCTCGACATGCGCAAAAATAACCAACTCTGCATCATCGACGAAGATACCAACTCCAACAAAGAGCCGAAAATCATCTGTTCGATGGGTTTGAGATGGAGTGAATCACATTCATAATAATGCAAGACATGACAAGAAAAGAATTCAATCAATATATACAGGAAGCCAGTTTCCAGGAACTGTTCGTCACAGAAATGGGATGGAACAACCCCAAGGGCATGACCGATATCCTAGTGTCCCACATAGACGATACAGACTACGAGATGGAGGCCATTGCCGAGCGCAATGGTTTCCAGATACTTACCTGCCTGGTAGAGAAGATACCGACAGCTTCAACCTGCAAGAAGATAGACATCAAACTGCGCCAGCAAGCCCACGACTACATCTGCATCTACATAGAGCAGCAGGGCTTCCACCACCAGTGGGTTGCCCCGGTAAACAAAGTGGAAAAGCGCGACATCGTAACCATCGAGTATGCCAGCGTTGCCCAGGCAGAGTTTCTCTACACCAAGATTCCCGACCTGAGCTTCGATCTTAACGAAGACACCACCATCATGGATGTGAAGCAGCGCATCCAGGGAGCCTTCATGGTGAATTCAGAGAAGATAACCAAGGATTTCTACGCAGGATTCAAGAAAGAGCATACCCAGTTTGTGAAATATATCACAGGCATCAACGACGAGATAGCCGACGACAAGAAGAACAAGGAGAAGCAATGGTATGCATCCGTGATGCTCAACCGCCTTATGTTCTGTTATTTTATCCAGAAGAAAGGTTTCCTGGATATGAACGAGAACTATCTGCGCGACAAGCTCAGCATGGTGCAGCGAGAGCGTGGCGAGAACGAATTCTTCCAGTCATTCTACAAGGGTTTCCTGATACACCTCTTCCATGAAGGACTGAATGGGCACCAGCGCAACGAGGCATTTCTCAGCAAATATGGCCGCATACCGTATTTGAACGGAGGCATGTTTGATTTTCATGACATCGAAAAGATGTTCAAGGATATTGACATCGACGATGAGGCGTTCCTTCACCTCTTCGATTTCTTCGATAAATGGCGCTGGCATCTGGATACCCGCATCACGGCATCGGGAAAAGACATCAACCCCGACGTGCTGGGCTACATTTTTGAGCAATACATCAACGACCGTGCCCAGATGGGAGCCTACTACACCAAGGAAGACATTACGGAATACATAGGCAAGAACTGCATCCTGCCCTTCCTTTTCGACAACGTTAAGAAGACCAGCTCTGAAAAGGATTTCAAGGAAAAGGGATACATCTGGCAAACCCTGCAGCAGAGCGGCGACAAATACATCTATGATGCCGTTAAACACGGATATACAGCAGATTGGCTCTCGTTCATCCCGAGTGAGATAGCTGAAGGTGTGGATACCACCCGCCCTCAACTTCTGGAGCGCAGAAGCCATTGGAACGAGCGCACTCCGGAGCCATTCAATCTGCCTACGGAGATATGGCGAGAAACCATCGAGCGATTCCAGCGCTGCGATGATCTGCTGCAGAAGATTACTGCTGGCGAGATTCACGAAATCAACGATTTCATCACCTACAATCTCGATATCCGTCAGTTTACATACGATTTATTGTTACATACGGAAGACCATCTCTTGGTAGAGCATTTCTATCATGCAATGCAGCACGTCTCTATCCTAGACCCTACCTGCGGCAGTGGCGCCTTCCTGTTTGCAGCTATGAATATCCTGGAACCGTTGTATGAGATCTGCATCACCCGCATGGAGGAGTTCCACCAGAAGAACGAGAAGTTATTCGTTGCTGAACTTGAAGAGATTAGCAAGAAATATCGCAGTAACATTCAGTACTTTATCTATAAGAGTATCATTCTCCGTAACCTCTATGGCGTAGATATCATGGAAGAGGCTGTAGAGATTGCCAAGCTCCGCCTGTTCCTGAAAATGGTGGCGGTAGTGGAAGTAAATCCAAGACTCGATAATCTTGGTCTGGATCCGTTGCCGGATATCGACTTCAACATTCGTTGCGGCAACACTTTGGTGGGATATGCTACGGAAAAAGAATTGGATAATGACTTGAATTATGGCGACATATTTGCCAAGCAGGAATTCAAGGACAAGGTAGAATTGGAGATGGAGGTTGTGGCTCGTGCCTACGAACAGTTCAAGGACCTTCAGCTTACTTCGCAGGAGGAGGCAAGCGAGTTTAAGGAGTCCAAGATGCTGCTCAAGGCAAAGCTTTCAGAACTTAATGACTTGCTGAATCATAAGCTTTTTTCTTCAATGGTATCAGATGCCAGCATTTCGTATGAAGAATGGCTCTCCAGCCACCAGCCTTTCCATTGGCTGGCGGAATATTATCATATCATGCATAGCAATGGTGGCTTTGATGTTATCATTGGCAATCCGCCGTATGTAAAATATAAAAGAGAAAAATGTGCATATAGCATTAAAAACTATATAACGGAATCTTGTGGCAATCTATACGCTTTCTGCATGGAACGCTCTTATACTTTAAGTAAGACTGCTATAGTTGGAATGATTATTCCGTTATCTTCCATCTGTGCTAAGAATATGGATAAGTTAAGGAATATTGTATGCAAGTATGATTCATGGGTTAGCAGCTTTGAAATTCGCCCTTCCAAACTCTTTGAAGGAGTAGACCAAAGGGTTTCAATTTTAATAACAAATAATTTATGCAACAATCAAACGTTGTCTACTGCAATTATGAGATGGGACACAGAATGTCGCAAAATACTTTTCAAACAATTATACTACAGTTTGACAGTTACAGAGGAACGTATATGGAGATTTTCTAATATTAAAGAATTGTCTATCTATAAAAAATTCTGTACACATCACCCTATTGCAAAAGAAATATCAAATGAGGGGAATAACTATATTCATTATAGATCTGCAGGGCTTAGATATTGGATTATTTTTTTATTGAGTGAATTTGGTACAGATTCTCTCAGCAATAAGAAAATAAAGTTCGAAAATAAAGAGGTAAGTCAAGCTATTATGGCAGGATTAAATTCAAATCTATTTTGGTGGTACTATTCAACGAATTATGATATGTTTAATTTAACAGAAAGCAATATCACGGAATTTAGATTAAATTATATGAATGACCATAAAATTGAGGAATTGGCAGAAAAACTTGACATAGATTTATACAATAAAAGATCTAGACTTGTCACGAATAAGACCAATGGTGGTACCAATCTATCTTTTGCGTACAAAAAGAAGCTTTCCAAGCCAATCATCGACGAAATTGATAAGCTTCTGGCGAAGCATTACGGCTTTACAGAAGAAGAGCTCGACTTCATCATCAACTACGACATTAAGTATCGTATGGGCGATGAGCTGAACAAGGACGAGGAATAAGACGAAGACTCCCTGTTGCTGATGCTTGTCAAGTAGTATCTGCAACAGGGAGTCTTCGTTGTATCATTTTAAAACTCGATATGCTCACTAGAAGGATAACGAAAAGCAAACCAAGTTTGATCATCTTTGTTTGTAATAACAAAATCACCTAAAGTTATAATGTCCATACCTATGATAACATCATAATCCCCGATGTCACCAGACAATGCTTCAATACCTGTGAATTCCAAACATCCATCTACATAAATGTTTATTTTGTAAACAGATGAGTCCATGCATCCTCCGACACCCTCGATTTGTGTTTGTCGAACAGGTTTTAATCCCAAAGCATCAATTACGGCTGACGAAATAATCGTATTGGTAGCTCCAGTATCCCAAACAGTAGCTTCTACCTCACATCCTGACACCATAACACCTTTCTTCCTTTCAAAAAATGAAGTAATAACGCAATCTGTTTGGATTGCATTTACTCTACATGGATGCTTCTTACTAATCTTTTGCATATCTACAGAGATTATAAAAGTCTAGCAAGGGCGTACAGAAACTACCTTTGCTACATGTCCCTCAGGAATTCCCGGTACTACTATCGAATAGCTAACAGGATATTTCTTTTCAAACTCCTCAATAGGAAGAGTGAATATTTTTAATTTCTTTTCCTTCATAATTAACTCCTTTCTTGTTTACTTATATCTTATTTTAATATTTATTTTTGTGCAAAAATACACAGAAGTTTTCAAAAAAACAAATATTTTATAGAGAATCTACAAAAAAAATGTAGTTTCCTTTGATTTTCAGCGGATTATTCGTATTTTTGCATCGTTATAAATATAAATTCTTTATATGCCAGAGATACTATCACATATAGGAAACCTGGACTTGCTGGAACGCCCCAAGACAGCGTTTCTCTGTTCCAGCAAGACTACAAGCCGAGACATCCTAAAAAGTTTCGACTGGGCAACAAGTGTGCCTAAAGATTCCTGCATCATCAGCGGATTCCAGACAAAACTGGAAAAGGATGTTCTGCAACTTCTCCTGAAGCGCCACATCCCCGTCATCATCGTGCTGGCTAGAAGAATGTATAAAGAACTGCCTGTCGAAATTCTATCTGCTATCGATGGCAATGAAGCCCTCATTCTCTCCCTCTCCCATCTACCCCGCAACTCCAAGCAAAGCGCTTTGACCAGGAACAAATACATTATCAGCATCGCCGACAACGTAGTATTTGGAGCTTTAGATCCTTCCAGTTCGCTCGCCAGCCTAGCAACAGAATAGCTTCTTAAAACAATTCCTCTAAGGTATGTTATTGAGAGATTTATGAATGTCTATCAGGCAGTTTTCCCACTTTTTATTTGGTCGTTTCAGGAAAAAAGCGTAATTTTGCAGTGAAACTAAATGAATATCGTATGAAACAGGTAGAAGAACGATACATCAGCTTGCTAGAAGCCGAAATTGCCAAGTTTACTCCTCAGGAGATTCGGGAGTATGAAGCTAGTAAGAAGGCATATAGGGATATCAAGAATTCCATAGATACGGCGAAGCAAGAAGGTAAGCAAGAAGGACTTGCGGAGGGTATGGAATTAGGCATGGAAAAAGGCAAGAATGAAAGAAGCCTGGAAATAGCCAAGACTATGCTGGCAGATGGTGTTGACATCAATCTAATCATGAAGTATTCCGGTCTAACCCAGGAACAAATCGATAAATTGAAATAGAATATAAATTGAATATCGTATGAAACAGGTAGAAGAACGATACATCAGCTTGCTGACCGATTTCGGCTTCAAGCGCATTTTGACAAGGAGCGCCAGCTGGAACTTGCCTACCAGGCAGAGCGCAGCTATGACGTGTTCCGCAACGGTCACTCGCTGACACGCGACTACCCAGGTCCTCACAACCAGCACGAGGAGGTGAAGGCATCTGACTATCGCGTAACATACTATATCCCTCAGAATGCCATCAACGCATATCCAGGCACTCTTACCCAGAACCCTACCGACAACAGCGGTGTGATTCTGAAGTAACCCACTGAAGGGATAACAGAAAACATCTGTTTCAAATAAAACGAAATGAATAACATCTATAGAAAAATGTACGTTGGCAATGCATTGGCAGTGGCTGTAAGCCTGCCTATGGTTGCCAACGCTACTAACGAAACTCCGTCTGCTTCGACAGCCATCACAGCACAGGCTGCGCAGGCAGACGGCGTGCAGATTCTAAGAATCAACCCAACAACCGTAGAACTCTGCTTCGCCAACCACCGCAGAGTGGCAGTTGACTTCTACGGCGAGAACATCTTCAGAATCTTTGAAGACCACAACGGTGGCGTGATGAGAGACCCGGAGGCAAAGCCTGAGGCTCACATCCTGGTGGACAACCCACGCACCAAGGTGGGCAGCCTGCAGATTACTGAGCAGGGCGATGAAATCACCCTCGCCAGCAGCAAGGCAAAGGTTATATTCAACAAGACCACCGGACTGTTCAGGATTGTAAACGCCGAGAACGGCAAGACCGTGGCTACCCAGAGCGCACCATCCACCTTCACTCCAGAGAAGGTGACGCTCACCCTCCAGGAACAGCCAGACGAATACTACTTCGGCGGTGGCGTGCAGAACGGACGCTTCTCTCACAAGGGAGAAAAGATTGAAATCGTGAACACCAACAACTGGGTGGATGGCGGCGTGGCTTCACCTGCCCCATTCTACTGGTCTACAGCCGGCTATGGCTTCATGTGGTACACCTTCAAGCCGGGACTCTACGACTTCGGTTCCACCCAGAAGGGCAGCGTGAAGCTATCCCACGAATCGAAGAACCTCGACGTATTCTTCATGGTGGGCGAAAAGCCTACCGACCTGCTGGGCGAATACTATCAGCTGACGGGCAACCCGGTGCTGCTGCCTAAGTTCGGTTTCTACGAGGGACACCTCAATGCCTACAACCGTGACTACTGGAAAGAGGCAGACAAGGGTCGCACCATGACCTTCGAGGACGGCAAGAGCTACAAGGAGAGTGCCAGCGACAAGACGGGCATCAAGGAGTCGCTCAATGGCGAGAAGAACAACTATCAGTTCTCTGCCCGAGCTGCCATCGACCGCTACGTGAGCCACGACATGCCTTTGGGATGGTTCCTGCCTAACGATGGATACGGAGCCGGTTATGGCCAGGAATCAACCCTCGACGGCAACATCGAGAACCTGAAGCAGTTTGGCGACTATGCCCGCAAGCACGGCGTGGAGATTGGTCTCTGGACCCAGTCAGACCTTCACCCTAAGGACAGCATCGAGGCACTGTTGCAGCGCGACATCGTGAAAGAGGTGGGCACCGCAGGAGTGAGAGTGCTCAAGACCGACGTGGCATGGGTGGGCGACGGCTACTCCTTCGGACTCAACGGCGTGAGCGACGTGGCGCAGATCTTGCCTTACTATGGTAACAACGCACGCCCATTCATCATCTCTCTCGATGGATGGGCAGGCACACAGCGATATGCATCCATCTGGTCGGGCGACCAGACGGGTGGCGACTGGGAATACATCCGTTTCCATATCCCTACCTTCATCGGCGCAGGTCTTTCCGGTCTCTCCAACATCACCTCCGACCTGGACGGTATCTTTGGCGGAAAGAACCCAATCATGAACATGCGTGAGTTTGAATGGAAGACCTTCACTGCGATGGGACTCAACATGGACGGCTGGGGCTCCAATGCCAAGTATCCGTTTATCCTCGGCGAACCATCAGCATCCGTCAACAGAACTTACCTCAAGCTGAAGTCAGAACTGATGCCATACATCTACACCGCAGCCCAGGAGGCTGTGACCGGCAAACCGTTGATGAGAGCGATGTTCCTCGACGACACGAACCCTTACACCCTGGGCAAGGCTACGGAATATCAGTTTATGTGCGGTCCTTACTTCCTCGTGGCTCCTATCTACAAGGAGACCAGGATGGACAAGCAGGGCAACGACATCCGTAACGGCATCTATCTGCCAGAGGGAGAATGGGTGGATTACTTCAACGGAAAGGTATACCAGGGCGGGAGAATCATCAACGAGTTTGATGCGCCTTACTGGAAAATGCCTGTGTTCGTGAAGAGAGGGGCTATCATTCCGATGGTGAACCCTAACAACAACGTTTCGCAGATAGACAACACCAACCGCATCTTCGAGCTTTATCCATACGGAGAGTCTGACTACAGTCTCTATGATGATGATGGCAAGACCGAGCTCTACCGCATCGGTGAGCACGCCACAACCCACATCCACTCCTCATTGGTTAAAGACCGCCTCACCGTCAATATCGACAAGACCGAGGGCAACTTTGCCGGACAGGAGAAGAACCAGTCTACAGAGATTCGCATCAACGTGAGCCAGGCTCCCAAGAAGCTGGTTGCCAAGATGGGTGGAAAGACTGTGAAACTGACAGAGGTGAGCACGATGGAGGCTCTCCGCTCCACAGAGAACACCTGGTTCTACGACAAGGCTCCACAGTTCAACCGCTTTGCCACCAAAGGCAGCGACTTCGAGAAAGTGGACATCACAAAGAACCCGATGGTATGCATCCATCTGGCAAAAACCGACGTGACTGCCAATGCCATCGAGCTTCGCATGGACGGCTACCAGTTCGACAACAGCGATGCCCTGCTCAAATCAGCCGGTGCACTGAACGCCCCTCAAGCTAGCCTGAAGGACGCAGAGGGCGCCAACAAGGCATTCACCATCACTGCAGCATGGGACAAGCAGGCAAACGCAGACTATTATGAAGTGAAGATTGACGGTATGCTCCACTCCACCATCCGCAGCACTGAATTCACCATCGAGAATCTGAAACCAGAAACCGAGTATGACATACAGGTGAGAGCGGTGAACAAGGACGGAGCATCAGAGTGGACCACCCTGAAGGGACGCACCATCAAGGACCCTCTCGATGAGGCTATCCGTGACATCACAGCCACCAACTCCACCCCAGACTGGGAAGGATTGGAGGTTGCCAAGATGTTCGACTTCAACGAGAAGAACTACTGGCACACCGACTACTACAAGAAGGAAGGCGTATTGCCATTCGACATGACGATGAACCTGCATGGCATCGCCAAGCTCGACAAGATTCAGTATCTGCCAAGCTCAGAGCGTGACAGTCACGGACAGATTTACAAGGGACGCATCGCAACAAGTTTCGATGGCAGCAACTGGACTGAGAACGGCACCTTCGAGTGGAGCAAGGATGGGGGTGTAAAGGAATACAAGTTCAAGGGTAAGCCAGAGGCACAGTATGTAAAGATGACCGTTGAGGAGACCAAAGGCGGACAGGCGTCAGGTACTGAGTTGTATGTATTCAAGACCCCAGGCAGCAAGATGAAGAAGCCGGGCGACATCAACAACGATAACCGCATCGATGAGAACGACTTCACTTCCTATCTCAACTATTGCGGTCTGCGCAAGGGCGACAAGGACTTCGAGGGCTATGTAAGCAATGGCGACATCAACCGCAACGGCTTGATTGATGCCTACGACATCTCGGTGGTTGCCACCCAGTTGAAGAGCGGTGTAAGCAGCAAGCAGGTAGCTCCTGTTGCAGGCTGCATTTCGCTCGTAGCCGACAAGAAGGCATACCAGGCAGGCGACGTCATCACCCTCACCGTGAAGGGCAAGGATCTCGTATCGCTCAATGCCCTGAGCTTTGCCTTGCCATACAATGCCACCGACTTCGAGTTCATCGGCATCGACGTCAAGGATATGGGCAAGATGGAGAACATCTCCAAGGACCGCCTCCACTCTGACGGCAGCAAGCTGATCTACCCTACCTTCGTCAACATCGGTGAACAGCCTGCGGTAGAAGGCACCCACGACCTCTTCACCATCAAGTTGAAGACCAGGAAGGCATGCAAGCCATCATTCAAGTTCAGCAACCTGATGATGGTAGATAAGTTCTTGCGAGTAAAGAGCGAGAAATAAAAAAGTATAGTATATCATAAAGAAAAACCGTCTGTGGACATCCGATTTGCCCACAGGCGGTTTTCTTTTTCAAAACAACCCCGATGACAACCCTTGTTGCAACCCTCTACCTATTGCAAAAACTGGAAAAATGTTGTATCTTTGCATCAGAAATAAAAAGAAAGAAAAACACAAAAGTATAAACAATTTTAATTGACATAGTTATGGAATACACAGAACAGGAAAACGAGAAGATGCAGAAGATGCTACTCTCACCCCACTTCGCCCTCGGGGAATTCACCAAATCGGGCACGGCCATCAAACATGGCGTTGATAACACACCACACGACATCATCGTGGTAGTGAGACTCACCACGCTCTGCGAGAAGATTCTGGAACCTCTTCGCCGACAGTTCGGAGCTATCCGCATCACCAGCGGTTACAGGTGCCACCTGCTCAATCTGCAGGTGGGAGGAGCTATAGGAAGTCAGCACGAACTGGGAGAGGCTGCAGACATCTTCGTCACCAACAGCGAGGTGCTGCTCAAGTACATGGAATTCATCCGGAAGAACTGCGACTTCGACCAGATGATTCTCGAACCGCGCGGACAACCACAGAAACGCTGGCTGCACGTAAGCTATACCATGCGACGGCCCAACCGGCATCAGACACTGAAATAACCAAACATTTCAAATCATCTAATACTATGAAAAAAGACACCATCAAGACCATCATCAAAATCGCCGCAGCTATCCTCACTGCCATCGCAACCTCACTGGGGTTGACCAACTGCATGAGCTAAGCCGACGACTGATATGGAAAACTGTAAAACAGCCCAGGGCTACCAAAAAGGACAAGTCCTGGGCTGAAAAAGAAAGAAAAACACATTTTTATTTTAACCTTTTAAATTTTTAATACTATGAGCGTAAAGTACAGAAAAGTAGTTAACAACCGCAAGAACTCCAAGACCAAAGGTAAGGTCTATGGACGAGCAGTAGTAGACGGTGTTATTGACACCAAGGAGATTGCTGGCAAGATCAGCAAGCGATGCACCCTGACCGAGCCAGACATCATCGCTGTAATCAATGCCCTGGAAACCGAGATCGGCTACGGTCTCGCCGACGGCAAGCGAGTAGTGCTCGACGGATTCGGCTCCTTCAAGGTAGGACTCACCACTACCCCAGCCGACAGCGCCAAGAAGTTCACCAGTGCCAACATCAAGGGCATGCACGTCATCTTCCTGCCTGCCACCGAGATGGAACAGGGCAAGCGCGTGAAGAACATGCTCCGCAACGTGAAGGCTGAGGAGATGACCGAGTACACGGGTCTCGACAACAGCAAGGGCACCGACCCAGGCAAGACTGACCCAGGCAGCACCGATCCGGGCAGCACTGACTCTGGCAACACTGACTCTGGCAAGACCGACTCTGGCAACACCGACTCAAGAGACGTAGGATTGTAAAAAGAATCCTACACCCAGAGAAGCTTGAAGGATTCCAGCGGGAATCATTCTAAAGCCCTGAAGAGGGAAAGCATTGATTACAAGATGCTTTTCCCGCCTTCAGGGCACTTCTTTTATCCAAAAAACGAACAGAAATATTCAAATTCTCTGTTAACTAGTTAAATAAAACGAAAAATATTTGGCATTTACACGTTTTCATCGTATCTTTGCCAACGGATTTATATATCAGTTATTGACAATAAAAGTTCTTACAGAATGAAAATAAAGGTTTTATCTCAATTTATAATTGCATCTTTTACGGCTGCCAGCATTCTCTCGCTGACATCATGCTTCAAGGATGAGCCTCTCAATGCCGAATGCGACATCGAACAGGCATATATCGCTACCAACGGAGAATGGGAAAACTTTTTCCTCAATGCCACAGATACACTCAAGAACGTGATGTCAACAGATCAGGAAATCAGCTTCCTCGTGAAACGTGGCACAGACCTCAGCCACTTCGCTCCGAAATTCAACCTTACCCCTGGCGCTACCCTATCGCCAGCCAACGGTTCGGAACAGGATTTCACCAACGGTCCGGTCATCTATACCGTTACATCGGAAGATGGCAACTGGAAACGCCAATATAAAGTGGGATTCACCTTCCCACCCGTCATCTACGAAGAGATGAAGTACGACTTCGAAAACTTCTTCCTCAACGAAAACAAGCCTATACACAGATATTATGTATGGAGCGACAAGAACGATGATGGTACGCTGGCCAACAACTGGGCCACCGGAAACCCGGGCTTCAACATGAGCAAGGGTTCGGCAAAACCGGATGAATACCCTACCGTGCCCGTGGAAGAAGGCTACGACGGCGCCTGCGTGAAACTCACCACCTGCGACACCGGAAGCTTCGGTTCGATGGCAAAGATGCCTATCGCTGCCGGCAACCTCTTTATCGGTAAGTTCGATGCCACACAGGCACTGAAGGATGCCATGAAGGCAACCCAGTTTGGCGTGCCGGTAAGTTTCAAGCCTACCAGATTCAGCGGCTACTACAAATACAAGCGTGGCGATGTGTTCACCAACCGCCAGAAGAAGGTGGTGGAAGGCAAGAAAGACTACGGTACCATCTATGCCGTGTTCTACGACAACCACGACGAGGAGGGCAACAGCGTCGTGCTCTATGGCGACAACGTGCAGACCAGTCCACAGGTAGTGGCAATCGCCATCTTGCCTGATATCGACGACACGCCAGAGTGGACCCACTTCGACATCGACTTCATCTACAAGAAGGAGGTGGATGTGCAGAAGCTGAAGAACATGGGCTACAGCATGGCCATCGTCAGTTCATCGAGCGTAGAAGGCGCCTCGTTCATGGGAGCCATCGGAAGCACCCTGTGGGTGGACAAGTTCCGCATCACCTGCGAAAAAGAATAAGAAGATTCTTACAAAGAAGATTCATTAAGAAGAGATTGAGAAGATTTAGAAAAAAGAAGACAAGACAATGAAAAAGCCATTCATCATATCAGCCGCAATCCTATGCCTCTGCTCTGCTGAGGCATGGGGACAGAATCTGGGAGAACTGCTCCACAAATTCACCTACCAGGCACGCATCGGCTACAACCTGGGTGGCACTGCCCCTATCGGCATGCCTGCCACCATCCGAACCCTCCACAGCTACACGCTGCAGCCTAACCTGCTGCTCGGCATCGACGCCCACTATCCCCTGGACAACAAGTGGGGACTGATGTTCGGCCTGCACTTCGAAGGCAAGGGCATGAAGATTGATGCGGGCGTAAAGAACTACCACATGACCATGGTGAAAGGTGGTGAGCAGCTGGATGGCGTGTTCACGGGCAACGTGATAACAAAGGTTGACCAGAGCCTCGCAACTATCCCAGTGCAAGCCACTTACGACATTACAGAGAAGATTCGCCTGAAGCTGGGTCCTTACTTCTCCTACGTCACCTCGCATAAGTTTGAGGGCAGCGCCTACGACGGTTATCTGCGCCAGGGCGACCCTACGGGACCCAAGGTAGAACTGGGACATGAGGACGGAGAGCGTGGCGAATACGACTTCTCGGACGATATGCGCAACTGGCAGTTTGGCATCGACGTAGGTGCCGACTGGAATTTCTCGAAGCGCTGGGGCGGCTACGTGGGCTTAACCTGGGGCTTATCAGAAGTATTCAAGAAGGACTTCCACGTGATAGAGCAGTCGATGTATCCCATCTACGGCACCATCGGACTGAGCTATCAGCTGAAATAGGAAATCTGCTCCAGAATATCTTATATATAATTATATATAATAATGTATAGGAGAGAAAAATCAATTATATCATAATAAAAGAAAGGAAAACTTATGAAGAAAATTTTTACTTTAGTAGCAGCAGCACTCTGCTCTATGTCGATGATGGCAAAGGACTACACCTGCCCTCTCGTGGTTAACATGGCGGGAATGGACATGCCTGTGGGCGACATCAAGGTGAACGTGGATGAGCAGAAAGACGGCAAATACACCATGAGCCTGCTCAACTTCAAGATGAACGATTTCATGCAGATTGGTAACATCGTTATCAAGGATGTAGAGGCTACCAAGTGTGGCAACGTCATCATGCTCAATGCAGCAAGGGATATCCAGATTACCAAGGGTGACGATGAGAACGTAGAATGGATGGGACCAGGTCTCGGCAACGTGAACATCCTCCTGAAGGGTGAACTGAAGGGCGACAATTTCAACGCCTACCTCAATATTCCATTGGCTGGCAACATGATTGTAAGCGTAAAACTCGGCAAGAATTGCAACGAAATGGGTCAGTTACCAAACGCCGGTTTCGAGAATTTCCACGAGGCATCCTATAGCAGTACCAAGAGCCAGGAGCCTAACGGATGGCACTCTTTCATGAGTTCCACGGGCAGCATGGCAGACGCGGTTTCAGCAGCTGTACATACCTATGCATCTTCTGAGGTGCGCGAGAACGCAGCAGAAGACAACAAGCAGTGTGTAAAGATTGTTTCTACTCCAGTGAAGGTGGGTCCAATTGTTGCAGCTTCTGCCAACGGTACCATCACCACCGGTCGTCTGAAGGCAGGCAACATGTCTCCATCAAGCAAGGACAACTGCTCATTCCTGGATTTCAGCTCTACAGATGTGGATGCCAACGGCGATCCATTCTATGCAGTGCTCAACAACAAGCCTGATGCCATGAAGGTTTGGGTGAAGTTCAAGGCTGGCGACGGCAACAAGAATCCTAAGGCTACCATCAGTGCCCTCTTGACCAACGGCAACATGGTTCAGGACCCAGAGGATGACAAGTATGCAGCCAACATCATCGGTCGTGCCAACAACTCTTCTATCGAGAGCAAAGACGAGTGGCAGGAGATTACCATCCCATTCACCTACGATAATAAGAATGAGATGCCTAAGGCAGCCCTGGTTACCATGTCAACCTGCGCTGTGCCAAGCGGCGGCAGCAAGAGCGAGACCAATCCAGACGTTTTGTATGTAGACGATGTAGAGATGGTTTACAATGCTGGCGTGAAGAAGGTTACCATGGATGGTGAGGACATCACTGGCAAGTTTAATGAAACAGGTGAGTTGGAGATTAAAGGCTACAATAAGGCATTGGATATCAACAACTTCCAGTTGGAGGCTATCGGTGCTGGTGCCTACGTTACCAAGAAGATTACAACCGATGGTTTTGATACCTACGTAACCTTCACCGTTACTTCTAACGACCTGAAGAATTGCGTAACCCGCACCATCACCCTCAAGAATTACACTACTGGCATCAAGAACGTTGAGACCCTCACCCTGCCAAACGGCGTGAAGGCTATCTACAACACGGCTGGTCAGCAGATTACAGACATGCAGAGTGGTCAGGTTTACATCGTGAAGTACACCAACGGTGAAACCAAGAAGATGATTAAGAAGTAAATGAAAAATCCCCAGCCATCAAATGAATGATAGCTGGGGATTTTTTTTGCTTTTTATAAGTTATTCTTCTTGTTTCCAAAAGCTGGATGGGTTCTTTCTCATATCCCAAATATCTACGAAATGAACTACATCCTTCTTTTCGAGATAATAATAAATCAACTTAAAATTATTCATGAAATTAGCACCTCGCAGCTGGTATGGAAAATCAGGAGCACTATTAAAAGGCGGCCTTCCTTCTGGAAAGAACTCCAAAAAGCTCTTGATCTTATCAATTTCCGTCATCCATCTACGAGCCGTTTTTCTACCATAAACCTCATAAGCTTCTTCAACATACTCATGAAGTTTCTGTTCGAAAAGAGGGTGAATGATTACTTTAGCCATGGGAAATCCTGATAAAGACGTTCTTTAAAATCATCGTATGGCTCCCACTTCGTTGGATCATCTGCAATGGTTTTACAATACTCAATGCTCTCTATCAAACTCTCCCAGGAGAAATGATTACCCAACTCCGGAATTTCATCTAAAACCTCTTTATGATTCTCGAAACCACTCATCGGCATAGGCACAGCATGCTCCATCACCGAAACACGATGAGTTGGCGCAGGCTCAGCTACCATATCCTCACCCTCATGCAAATCTATATGATATTTTTTTTCTTTCATAATAGTATGCTTTTAATTAACCCTGCAAATATACGAAGAAATATAATAATATGCAAGATTTTGAGGAATTATTTAATCATTCTTGAGGAATTTTCTATTTTCCAGGCACAAAAAAAAGATTGCATCAGCGGAAATACTTCCAACCAATGCAATCTTCAGTTTTCTCTAATCTAGAGGCTAAACACTCTCCCTACAGGGAAAACCCGGAAGAAAAGAGCCTAGCATCGGATTTACTTCACCTTTGCAACGATAGCCTTGAAAGCCTCTGGGTTGTTAACAGCGAGGTCAGCGAGAACCTTACGGTTGATCTCGATACCAGCCTTGTGAAGAGCACCCATCAACTGGCTGTAGCTCATACCATCGAGGCGAGCAGCAGCGTTGATACGCTGGATCCACAATGCGCGGAATGTGCGCTTCTTGTTACGACGATCGCGATAAGCGTAGGTAAGACCCTTCTCCCAAGTGTTCTTAGCTACTGTCCATACATTCTTGCGAGCTCCATAGTAACCCTTAGTGAGCTTCAAGATTTTTGTTCTTTTTGCTTTAGATGCAACGTGATTTACTGATCTTGGCATAATTTTTTTTCTTTAAAAGTTCGACTAAAAAGTTAATAATTAACGGAGGCAGAGCAAGTCGCGAACCTGCTTCAAGTTTGAACGGTCTACGAGAGTCTCACCAAGGAGATTTCTCTTCTGCTTCTTTGTCTTCTTAGTCAAGATGTGACTGTGAAAAGCGTGATGACGCTTAATCTTACCTGTACCGGTGAAACGGAATCTCTTCTTTGCGCCGGAATTAGTCTTTACTTTTGGCATTTTTACTTTTAATTTAAATTGTTATTTATTATAGCGATGGCAACGCATATACCAGGGCGTTACGCATCTTTTTTTTCTAATTACTCAGCCTCTTCTGCGAGCTTTTTGAGGGCTTCACCGCCCTTGGCATTGAGCAAGCCATTCTTCTCGGCATTGGCCTCGCGCTCTGCATCAGCAGCAGCCTTAGCTTCAGCCTCTCGCTTCTCACGGTCCATCTTCTGCTGGCTCTTCTTGGCAGTACCAGCCTTCTTAGGACTCATGTAGAGGAACATCTTCTTACCCTCGAGCTTAGGCATCTGCTCAACCTTTCCGTATTCCTCCAAATCATTGGCGAAACGGAGGAGGAGAACCTCACCCTGCTCCTTGAAGAGAATAGAACGACCACGGAAGAACACGTAGGCACGAACCTTGTTGCCCTCGCTGAGGAACTCGATAGCGTGCTTGAGCTTGAACTGATAGTCGTGCTCATCGGTCTGAGGTCCGAATCGGATTTCCTTGGTCTCCACCTTCACCTGCTTCTGCTTCATTTCCTTAGCATGCTTCTTCTGCTGGTAAAGGAACTTTGAATAGTCAACAATACGGCAAACTGGTGGCTGTGCATTAGGAGAGATTTCAACAAGATCAAGATCCTGCTGCTGTGCTAACTCTAACGCTTTACGTGTTGGCATCACTTCTGCTCCGCCCTCACTTACTATTCTCACTTCACGTACGCGTATCTGTTCGTTTACGCGGTACTGATTTTTCATTTTGTCATTTTTCATTAACTATTCGATATATTCTTTTTTGTCTTTTTGATTAAACGGCTGCAAAGTTACGATTTTTTCATGAAACCACCAAGGATTTCACGCAGATTTTTCAGTTTTAGCCTCATATTTTATTAAAAATCACGCAGTTTTCGTCTTTTGTCCCACAGATTTCACAGATTTACACAGATTTAATTCTTTGCTTCAATAATCTGTGTTAATCTGTGAAATCTGTGGGACTAAAAGAAAACAATCTGCGGGACTAAAGAAGATCAATCAACGGAAGTATATCCATTGACTTTACGGAAGATAGAACTTCGTATATCAGTGGTGGTAAAATTGACCAATATTCCAAGATGCTTCTTCGCCACACGCAAATACGTAAGCAATTGCTTATGAAAGACATCTTTCATTTCTGCCACAGACTTCAGTTCGATTATGACTTTATCTTCAACAAGAATATCCAGACGGAAATCAACAGGCAAAACCTTACCGTCATACATGACATCCAACTTAACCTGACTCTCAACCCTAAGTCCATCTTTACGCAACTGATAGCACAGAGCTGCTTCATAAACCGACTCTAGCAAACCTGGTCCCAATTCATTATAAACCTTATAAATGGCTCCAATGACCTTATAAGATATCTCATTTTCTGTCATAACCAAACGATTTTAAAATCCTCCATAAAAAAATCTCCCACAGACGTCACAATCGTTACAGATATTTGCAGAACAAAAAATCTGTGTAAATCTGTGAAATCTGTGGGACAGAACCCTCAACACAAAAAATCTGTGTAAATCTGTGAAATCTGTGGGAGATTCGAATATATCAATCTGTGGGATTACTCCTCAGCTGCCTTCAGCTGCTCTGCTACCTCAGCATTGATGCGCTGAGCAAACTCTTCCATGCTCATGGTAGCCTGCTCGCCACCACCCTGCTTACGCATAGAAACGAGGCCCTCGGCACTCTCCTTCTCACCAACGATGACCATGTAAGGCACACGCTTCAACTCGTTGTCGCGAATCTTGCGGCCAATCTTCTCGTTACGGTCATCAACCAAGGCACGAACACCCTGCTTGTCGAGGTACTGACGTACCTTCTGTGCATAGTCGTTGAACTTCTCTGAGATAGGGAGAATAGCAACCTGGTCTGGAGCCAACCACAATGGGAAGTGACCGGCTGTGTGCTCGATGAGAACGGCTGTGAAACGCTCCAATGAACCGAATGGTGCACGGTGGATCATCACAGGAGTCTTCTTTGAGTTATCCTCGGCTGTATATTCCAGCTTGAAGCGCTCAGGCAAGTTGTAATCCACCTGGATGGTACCCAACTGCCAGCGACGGCCGATGGCATCCTTTACCATGAAGTCGAGCTTAGGACCATAGAAGGCAGCCTCGCCAACCTCCTCACGTGTCTCAAGACCCTTCTCCTTGCAAGCCTCGCGGATAGCGTTCTCGCTCTCTGCCCAAATCTCCTCAGAACCGATATACTTCTCGGTATCCTTAGGATCATGGAGAGAAATCTGTGCCTCGTAGTTCTCGAAATCGAAAATCTTGAATACCTTCAGAATCACGTCGATTACATTCTCAAACTCAGACTTCACCTGATCTGAACGAACGAAGATGTGAGCATCATCCTGAGTAAAGGTACGAACACGAGTCAAACCATGGAGCTCACCGCTCTTCTCATAACGGAATACAGTACCGAACTCTGCAATACGCAAAGGAAGATCCTTGTAAGAACGAGGCTTACGAGCGTAGATCTCGCAGTGGTGAGGACAGTTCATTGGCTTGAGCATATACTCCTCATCCTCCTCAGGTGTCTGGATAGGCTGGAATGCATCCTTGCCATAGTGAGCATAGTGACCAGATGTTACATAGAGACTCTTGCCACCGATACCTGGACAGATAACCTCCTGATAGTTATAAGGCTTCAGGAGCGAACGGAGCAACTCCTGCAGGCGCAAACGAAGCTGTGTACCCTTTGGCAACCAGATAGGAAGACCCTTACCTACACGCTCAGAGAACATGAAGAGTTCCATCTCCTTACCAATCTTACGGTGGTCGCGCTTCTTAGCCTCTTCGAGAACAACGAGATACTCATCGAGCATCTTCTTCTTAGGGAAACTGATACCGTAGATACGGGTCATCTGCTCGCGCTTGGCATCACCGCGCCAGAATGCACCAGCCACACTTGTAATCTTCACTGCCTTGATAAGACCAGTGTTCATCAAGTGAGGACCACGGCAAAGGTCTGTGAAATTGCCCTGGGTATATGTGGTGATGGTACCATCCTCCAAGTCCTGCTCAATGTGCTCGCATTTGTAGGTCTGACCGTCAGCCTTAAACTCAGCGAGAGCATCAGCCTTAGCCACCTCCTTGCGAACCACAGGCTCGTTCTTCTTGGCAAGTTCCATCATCTTAGCCTCAATCTTGGCGAAATCATTCTCTGAGATCACCTGACCCTCGGCTGGCATCACATCGTAGAAGAAACCACTCTCTACGGCTGGACCGAAACCGAACTGAATGCCTGGATAAAGCTCCTGGAGAGCCTCAGCCAACAAGTGTGCAGATGTATGCCAGAATGTGTGCTTACCCTGCTCATCCTCAAACTTGTAGAGTTCTACATTAGCATCCTCATTGATAGGACGGTTCAACTCTACTGTCTCACCATTTACACCGCAAGATACAACGTTGCGAGCGAGAGCCGGTGAGATACTCTCGGCGATTTGTAAGCCAGTTACGCCCTGTTCATACTCACGAACAGATCCGTCTGGGAATGTGATTTTTACCATAACAACTTAGTATTTTTATTAAATCGCTTGCAAAAGTACTATTTCTTTTTGTAATGAGCGAATATTTTCGTATAAAAAATGTATTTTATTTCAAAAGATGCAGGATTATCGGCATTTTCCCCTTATACCTTATATTATATACAGGCATTTACATATCCTCCGCCAACAGTCTGGTTTCCTTACGAATCATAACATAATGTAAAAATGGTAGATATTTTCCGGGCATTTTCTTTGATATATCGAAAGTTTTCACTATATTTGCAACCGATTTAGTGACAAAATGTAAATATCAATCAAGAAAAATGGCAACACCAAAGATTCTCATTATCTATACAGGAGGTACCATCGGCATGGGAAAAGACCCTGTAACAGGCGTTCTGGAGCCACTCGACTTCAACCACCTCGTTTCATCCATGCCCGAATTCCAACTCATCCAGGCTGAAATCGACGTCAGGAAATTCGAACCGCCTATCGATTCCAGCGACATGGATCCGATGAGATGGGCGGAAATCGTAAGCATCATATCCAACAGCTATAACGACTACGACGGATTCGTCATCCTCCACGGTACCGATACCATGGCGTATACCTCTTCAGCGCTCAGTTTCATGCTCGAGAATCTTACCAAACCGGTGATTCTGACCGGTAGCCAGTTGCCCACCGGTGAACTGCGCACAGACGGCAAGGAGAACCTGATGACTGCCATCGAGATAGCATCGGCAAAGGACGAGAACGGCCATCCGATGGTGCCTGAGGTATGCATCTTCTTCAACGGAAAGCTGCTGCGCGGCAACCGTGCCATCAAGATCAATGCCGAAGGTTTCCACGCCTTCGAATCGTTCAACCACCCTCACCTCTGCGATGTGGGCATCAACTTCCAGTATCATCAGCACCACATTCTGACTCCAGACTACAGCAAGCCGATGGTTCCCCATCTGAAGCTAGACCCGAACGTAATCGTCTTCAGTCTCTTCCCAGGCATCCAGGACAATATCGTGCGCCACGTGATGGAATCGCCAGACCTCAGAGGTATCGTGATGCGTACCTTCGGTTCGGGCAATGCTCCTCATGCCCCTTGGATCATGCGACTGCTGGACGAGGCAGCCCACAGAGGCGTGAACATCGTGAACATCAGCCAGTGCCTGACGGGTAGCGTGGAGATGGAACGATACGGTGCCGGATTTCAGCTGAAGTCAGCCCACGTGATCAGCGGCCACGACTCAACCGTAGAGGCGATGGTTACGAAACTGATGTATCTGCAGGGCAGATACGAGGACAACCTGAAGGTAAGGGAGATGCTGCAGAAGTCGCTTGCCGGCGAAATCACGCTGCTATAAGACAGCTAAGATGCTGTTGTCTAGATATATGCAGAAAATATGCAGAATAGACTTAAAAAAGATTAAATTAGAGTAAATTAGTCGACACATCCTTGCTTTGCATTGATATTTTATATACCTTTGCAGTGTGAAAAGATGAAAGTCTAAGTGACCTATATTGAAAAAGTAGCGAAATGTTATACGCATTGAGCTAAATAGATAAAATAATTTAATCAACAAAACCTATTCATTATGCAGATCAACAAAGCGAAAAAGTATGGTGAGTTTGTAGAGATTACAGCTCCAGTAGAAAGAACAACTTCAGAAGAGTATCCAACTATCTTAGGTGGCGAGATTTGGTATAACTAGTATTCTTTCCCAAAGAAATGAAAAGAAAGCTCGAAGGTTTTATTAAAGTCTATCCCTTGCAGAACTCGTTCTCTCGCAGATAGATGAAAAACCGCTGAGATTTCTAGGCAATTTAAACTCAAAAAAGATGAAGGCTCAATCCCAGTCAATTCGGGGTTGAGCCTTTATTTTCCCACAGAGATATTATTCTAAAGGCCCACATATTGAATATTTTTAGTCCCACAGGTAAAATATAAAGTCCCACAGATTTCACAGATTTACACAGATTTTTTCTCGAACTGCAGAAATTAAATCTGTGTAAATCTGTGAAATCTGTGGGACTAAAAATATTCAATCCGTGGGTTAATGCTTGCCGCAGCAGCCACCCTCTTCGTGATGATGTTCGTGCTTGATGCCACCCTCTACAGCCTGATGCTGGTCGCGGAGCAGATCGTTGACGGTCTTCACTGGGTTGAATGTGTCCAGAGGAACCTCTACGAATACAGTATTCCAGTCGCTCATCGCACCATTCCAGAGACCAGGCAACTCCAAGGCCTTCAGGTCCTTACCATTCTTGCTCTTGCTGGAGATGAAACCGGTAGATGGATCTACGTACTTAGGAAGATCGAAGGCATTGCCCTGGTAATCCTTGGTAGCGCAGACGAGATCTACCGGGTTGAAATGAGTACCCTCGGTAAACATCTTCATATACTCCTCGTTGTTCTTGTCGATCTGTGAGCTCTCCAGAATCTGAAGACTTACAGTACCATCCTGGTTGTAGGTAAGGAATGGACCACCACCAGGCTCGCCTACGTTCTTAACGACACCGCAGACACGCATTGGGCGGTTCAACTTCTTGCGCAGATAGATAATCAGCTCAGCATCCTCCAACTCCTTGATATCAGACTTTCGGCAGCAGAGATCACGCTGAACGAAGCGGATGATCTCCTCCAGCTTCTCGTGATTGTACTGACCAGAATCCAATACCTTCAAGTAATCGAAAGTCTGCTTCTGCAGAGTAACCAATACACCAGCAATCACTTGCTTCCAGGTAACAGTCTCGCCCTTCAGACGATCAGGAACCACGTTGTCAATATTCTTGATGAATACTACATCAGCATCAATCTCATTGAGATTCTCGATGAGTGCGCCATGACCGCCCGGACGGAACAGCAATGATCCATCCTCGTTGCGGAATGGAGTATTATCAGGATTAGCAGCGATGGTATCGGTGCTAGGCTTCTGCTCAGAGAAAGAGATATTATACTTGATGCCGTAGCGCTGTGCATACTTGTCAGCCTTCTCAGCTACCATCTGCTTGAAGAGTTCAAGGTGGTCGTGAGAAACGGTGAAATGAACGTTTGCCTCGCCGTTGCTGCTAGCATAGAGTGCAGCCTCAACCAGGTGCTCCTCCATCGGAGTGCGAACCTCGTCCTCATACTCGTGGAACTGAAGCAATCCCTTAGGCAACTGTCCGTAGTTCAATCCCTCTGGCTTGAGGAGATTAGCTACGATAGCCTTATAATCACCCTTCTTGATAAGGCACATAATGCCCTTCTCGTTGTTGACGTGGCACTTGTCGCAGAGCGCCTTGCGGAAAGCAAACTTCTTGATATTCTCGAAGAATTGTTTTTCAAAGTCAGTAGTAGGAACATCGTATGGAGCATCAAGGAAAGCGAACATGTTCTTGAACATACGACTAGCAGCACCTGATGCAGGCACGAACTTCACAATCTTGTGCCCCTCAGCCTTATAGTCGTTCCAAGCCTTCTCGAAGTCTTCCACTTCCTGGGCTGTAGGAGCCATGATTCCCTTACCGATGGCAGCCGCACCCTCGAGCTTGAGGAATGGGAAGCCATTCTTGATTTGTTCCAACTGGTGTTCAATCTGCTGCTCGGAGATGCCGCGAGCAGCGATTTGGTTTAGATCTTGCTGATTCATAATACCATATTTATGTTAAATTTACACTATATGCGCTACAAAGATAATAGTTTTTTCTGATAATCAGAAATATTTCCACATTTTTTTGTACCTTTGCAATGAAAATTTAACGAAGTACGCGGTTTTTAACGCCGAAACGCCATTGTTTGTCAAATTTAAAATAGAATATTGCGACATGGTTAGTAAATTAGCAAAAGAGCACGACAGAAGTACGTTGCTATCAACGTATCTGTACGGAGTATCAAACTTATTCATTAGTGGAACCGGAATTGGAGGTTTTTCCCCCTTGGTTACCGGCGAAACTATTGGCATTTACAATATCCTCTTCTTAGTACTGGGCATTGCCTCAGCACTCTTCCTTGCCTATAGTGCTAACAGAGTGATGAAGTATAACGATAAAAAATAATAATTATGGAGTTAATAACAATATTTATGGGGCTGAGTGCCGTAATTAGCGCCAGCTTCGCCATCTGGCTTAACACAAAATCAGGTCAGAAGTGGATAGACAGTTTATAACATATAATATAAGTATTATGGAAGGATTTGCTTTAGTAATGTGTATAGGAGCTGTTATTGGTATGAGCTTAGCCATTTGGAGCTACACCAAATCTGGCAGAAAATGGATAGACAATTTATAATCCAAAACTATCGTAATGATGGATGGATTAATGTTTATTTTTTCGCTGGGGCTAATTATCAGCAGCAGTTTTGCCATCTGGCTCAACACAAAATCAGGTCAGAAATGGATAGATGAGCTATAGTTATATATTATGGAACTATATACTATATTTATGGGGCTAGGAGCCTTGATAGGAACCTGCTTCGCCATCTGGCTTAATACCAAGTCTGGTCAGAAATGGATAGACGAGTTATAAAACTCAATAATATATCATCAGCAGGAGGGAACGACAATGAATGAAACAACTTTTAAATTTACATCCGAAGAAAAAGAACAGACACTCCAGATACTGGAGCGCCTGAGAACCACTGTGGGCGACACGTTCAAACCGGGCGATGAGCAGCATCTGCGTGAAGACATACAGCATGCCTTCATCAACCACCAGATCAAGCGCAACGTCTTCGGAATGAATCCAATACTCGCTGCTCTGCAGACAGCAGAAATAGCAGTAAACGAGATAGGTCTGAAACGAGACGGCATCATCGCCATCCTGATGCAGACCAGCGTCATCGACGGCTATCAGACCATCGAAGACATCCAGAAGAAATACGGCGACAGCGTGGCGCATATCATCAGCGGCCTGCTCCGCATCCACGATCTCTACAAGCGCAACCCGATCATCGAGAGCGAGAACTTCCGCAACCTGCTCATCTCCTTCTCAGAAGACATGAGAGTGATCCTCATCATGATTGCCGACCGCGTGAACGTGATGCGACAGATTCGTGATACCGACCAGGAGGAGGCGAAGCACGAGGTGAGCGAGGAAGCCAGCTACCTCTATGCCCCACTCGCCCACAAGTTGGGTCTCTACAAGCTGAAGAGTGAGCTGGAAGACCTGAGTCTGAAGTATCTGGAGCACGATGCCTACTATATGATCAAGGAGAAACTGAACGCCACCAAGGCATCGCGCGATGCCTATATCGCCCGCTTCATCCAGCCTATCCAGGAGAAACTCGATGCTGCCGGATTGAAATATCACATGAAGGGAAGAACCAAGAGTATCCACTCCATCTGGCAGAAGATGAAGAAGCAGAAGTGCGCCTTCGAGGGTGTATACGACCTCTTCGCCATCCGAATCATCATCGACGCACCAAGAGAGAAGGAATATATGCAGTGCTGGCAGACATTCGCCCTGATTACAGATATGTATCAGCCGAACCCAAAGCGTATGCGCGACTGGCTCAGCGTGCCTAAGAGCAACGGATATGAGAGTCTGCACACCACCGTACTGGGGCCGGAGAAGAAATGGGTAGAAGTCCAGATAAGAACCGAAAGAATGGACGATATCGCCGAGCACGGACTGGCTGCACACTGGCGCTACAAGGGCATCAAGCAGGGAGAAGGCGGCATAGACGAATGGTTAGCCAACATCCGTGCCGCACTGGAAAGCAACGACGACCTGCAGCTGATGGACCAGTTTACCACCGACCTGAAGGAAGACGAGGTATACGTATTCACCCCTAAGGGCGACCTGCTGAACTTCCCTAAGGGTGCCACGGTACTCGACTTTGCCTACTACATCCACTCTCGCATCGGCAACACCTGTGTGGGCGGAAAGATCAACGGCAGGGCGGTAACCTTCCGACAGGAACTGCACTCGGGCGACCAGGTGGAAATCCTGACCCAGAGCAACCAGAAACCACGCAGGGAATGGCTCAACATCGTGCAGACTTCCAAGGCAAAAGCAAAGATCCGACTCGCCCTGAAGGAAACACAGAAGAAGGACGGACTCTATGCCAAGGAACTCCTGGAGAGAAGATTCAAGAACCGCAAGATGGAGATTGACGAGAGCACCATGGCACGCATCATCAAGAAGATGGGATACAAGGAGAACTCCGATTTCTACAAGGATGTAGCGGAAGAGAAACTCGACGTAAACACCGTCATCGACAAATATGTAGAGGAACGAGAACACGACCTCAACCCTACCAATGTCACCAAACCAGCCGAAAGTGCAGAGAACTTCGCCTTCGAGAATCCAACCGAGGAACTCCTGAAGCAGAGCGATGACGTGCTGGTTATCGACGAGCATCTGAAGGGTATCGACTTTGAGCTGGCTCACTGCTGCCATCCTATCTACGGAGACCCAATCTTCGGCTTCGTCACCATCAGCAAGGGTATCAAGGTTCACCGCATAGACTGCCCTAATGCCAAGGAACTCCGTCGCCGCTTCGGCTATCGCATCGTCAAGGCAAAATGGAGCGGCAAGGGAACATCAAAGTATGCCATCACCCTGAGAATCATCGGAAACGACGATATAGGCATCGTGAGCAACATCACGAACATCATCTCCAAAGAGGACAAACTCGTGATGAGAGGCATCAACATCTCATCCAAGGACGGCCTGTTCTCGGGCAACGTGACGGTAATGATAGATGATGCAACAAAGACAGATGCACTCATCAAGAAGCTGGCTGCCGTAAAAGGCGTAAAGCAGGTAATGAGAATATAATCCCGCAGATGGATATATTTTCAAGTCCCGCAGATTTCACAGATTTACACAGATATCAGGAATCAAGAGATATTTATCTATTAAAGAAAAGGTTCAATTCCATTGGTTTGGAATTGAACCTTTTCTTTATAATAGACAGACACAGAAAAAAATCTGTGTAAATCTGTGGGACTTGAAAATATCCCATCTGCGCGATTGTTATTTTGCCTTATTGATTCGCTTAATCACAGAATAAGCATCATACAAGCCCAGTTCTCCAGCCTTCGACAAGTCCTGGATACCAGCCTGCTTGTTTCCACTTTTGATACGAGCCAGGCCACGGTTGTAATATGCCTCAGCCAGACGCGAATCTATCCTGATGGCAATGCTGTAATCATCGATGGCCTTAGACAACTCGTTTCTGCCAGCATGCACATTACCCCTATTATAATAGATGTAGGCATTATTGCTGCTCAGACGGATAGCATCGCTGAAATCAGCCTCGGCAGAATGGATATTCGTAATACCCTTGCCCTCAGCACGGTTAAACTCATCCATCTCAGCCTGACAGACAGCACGTTGCCAGTAAGCCAACGAACTCTTTTCATCCAGAGAGATATAATAGGTGAAATCGCTGATGGCTGCCTCGAAATCACGGAGAACACTGTGAGCGATGGCCCTGCGCATCAGCAGACTCTTCTTCTGCTCGATATCCTTAGCCACACTCAGCTCAGCCGACAGCTTATCAATCAAAGAGAAGATCATCAACGAGCTGTTCTCATCCAGCTGCTCCTTGGTACATACGATATAAACCTTATTGGTAGAAGCCTTAGACTGAGCAGCATTCTGCTTGCCGGAAGCACCGCCACTCTGCTTAGCCTGAGCCAGGTGCATATTAAGCTGTTCCACTTCCTTGTCAAATGCCTGAACACCGTTCAGATTCTGCACATTAGGGAAGTAAGAGAGCTGATACATAGGCAGATAGGAAGTCTCCACCTGACGATTCTGGATGCGTCCACGATACTCGCTTTTGTAATTGTGCTCATACTTAGGTTCATCTTCAACCACGATAGAAGCAAACTTATCCGGATCTACCTCAGAACGCTTGCGCACCTCCTTCCTGGTCTTCGCGCTCCATCTAGGCTGAATGCCCAGGTGCTTGTTCATCTGCGCCTTGAAGATACGGAATTCATCCATCTCGGCCTTTGCAGTCATACCCAACCTTCGGTAACAGCTGGCACGATAGGAAAGACCCGTCCAGAAGTTAGGAAACTGGTCGATGACCGTAGAATAATCACGGATAGCCGCCTTCAGATTACCCGTCTTGTCATGCAGAAGCGCACGGTTGAAAATAGCCATGAAGTTTTTTGGTTCCATCTTGATGACGAAGTCGAAGTCGAGGATGGCACGGTTGTCATCACCCAACTGCACACGCATCAGACCTCGGTTGTAATGAGCCAGGAAGTTGTTAGGATCCAAATCGAGCGCATTATCGTAATCGCTCATAGCTCCACGTAAATTGTTGATGTTGATACGAGCCAGGGCACGGTTGATATAACTGTTCACATTGTTAGGCTTGAAATGCAGCGACTTGGTCAAAGCCTCATCCGCTACCTTCCACTCCTTTCTAGCAAGCGCCATATAGGCACGTGTGGTCCAGGCATCACCGTCATAAGGATTGATTTCCAGGCTCTTGTCTATCCATTTCTCTGCCTGTAGGGTATCCTTCTGCTTCAGATACACCTCAGCCTTGAGGGTATAGGCATTCGCAAAATCCTTCCATTTGGCAATCACCGAATCCAATTCCGACTGTGCCACATCATAATTCTTGCTCTCCATCTGGCAGAGCGCCCTGTTGAACCAGTAATTACGGTTACGAGGTTCTATGTGGATGGCAGAATTGTAATCACTGATGGCATCCAGGAAACGGTTCTGACGGATACGGCAGATGGCACGCAAGTCGTAGATATCGTTGATGTAAGGATTCAGATTCAACGCCTCAGAAGCATCACTCTCAGCACCTACATAATCATCGAGATTAAACTTGGCCACACTGCGGTAATACCAAGGCTCATAGAGATAAGGCTTGGCACCGATAGCAAGATTAAAATACTTAATGGAAAGAACGAAGTCCTCATAATAGAGAGCACTTCTGCCCGCCGTAATCAGGCGGTCAACTCTATATTGCGCTGATGCCGACAAAGCCGTTAGCACCAGCACAAAAGTGAAAATAAACTTTTTCATCGACGAATCTTAGTACGATAGCTGCAGCGGAACTTGCCCTTGATGATATTCTTGAGCTTGCCAGCTATCATGTTCTTACGAAGAGGAGAAACACGATCCACGAACATGGTGCCCTCCAGATGGTCGAACTCATGCTGCATCACGCGAGCCAGATATCCCTCAACCCACTCATCGTGCTCCTGGAAATTCTCATCCTGATACTTCACGTGGATGCGGGTAGGACGAACCACCTTCTCATTGATGCCAGGAATGGAAAGACATCCTTCATCAGAAGATTCCTTCTCAGCCTCCTCATCATACTCCAAGATATGAGGATTAATAAAAACATGACGGAATCCCTTATATTCAGGAAGATCTTCGCTCAATACATCGAGGTCGATGACCACCAGACGGATAGCCAGACCAATCTGAGGTGCAGCCAGTCCGATACCATTGCTGGAATCAAGCGTCTCATACATATTGTTAATCAGTTCCTTCAATTCAGGATAATCGGGAGTAATATCTTCAGCCACTTTTCTCAAAACGGGCTGACCATATATATAAATAGGTAAAATCATCTTCTTGACTCTAAATAATCTTGTAAAATAATGGTGGCGCTGATCTCGTCCACCAATCCTTTGTTTTCTCTTCTGGTTTTCTTCTTCACCCCACCCTCTATCATGGCACGATGAGCCAGTACCGATGTAAAACGCTCATCATAATATTCGATAGGAACCTCAGGATGAGCCTTGCGCCAGCGATTGAAGAAGTTCTCCACTCGCGCCAGGTTCTCGCTAGGCTGCCCGTTGGGCTGGGTTGGCTTTCCGATGATAATACGCTCCACCTGCTCCTTTTGGATATACTGTTCCACAAAGGCGAAGAGTTCGGGTGTAGCAACAGTGATCAACCCATTGGCAATAATCTGCAATGGGTCGGTCACAGCGATACCGGTACGTTTCTTACCGTAGTCTATAGATAAAATTCGCATGAATCTACGAAAAATCCTAGTCTTTATCTTTAATATCAGAAGCTGGGATTACTTCTTGAGAAGCAACCAAGCATCAGGATACTTGCCAGCACGGAGCTGATTACGGCTCTTTACAGCACCAGACTTATCTGCGAATGTAGAAGCTACAACACGATACATGTTACGTGCGCTGTTGAATACAATCTGAGCCTCATAACCTGCGCTCTTCAATGTATTAGCCAAACCCTCTGCGTTAGCCTTGAGAGAGAAAGAGCCTACTACTACGCTGTAGTTAGAGAGACCTGAACCCATAATGAGGTCAACATTCTCCTGACGAACAGTAGCGTTATCAACCTCTGTATTTGTTGACTCAGAAGGAGTAGTTGTCTCCAAAGGAGTAACAACTGGTTCCTGAGCAACTGGAACCTGCTCCTGCTGCTGAGCCTTCTCGAAAGCCTTCTTATAGGCACTTTCCTTAGAAGTACCACAACTAGCCAATGCTAAAACTGCGCACATACCTGCGCACAAAACTGATAATTTCTTCATAATTTTGAAAATGTTTTTATTGATAAATTCCTTATTAATTGCTTATTCTTATGACGCAATACGCCCCATCTTGTAATCGATTCCAACGCAATTGCACTGCGAAAATACAAAATATTTGGCAAATATGAGCATGAAAACCGCATAAAGTTTGTTAATACAGCATATTTAAATAAAAATTAAGACAAATTCACGCGGTTTTTGGAGAAAAATTAGTATATTTGCATTTGTAAAGCAGCAAAAGAGAATGGAAAGTTTACTTTCCTATCCATCATTTGCTTCGACTTTATAGGTATAAAATCGTATAACGTTTAAAACTTAAGAATTATGAAGGCATTAGGTTACATTGGTGCATTCCTCGGCGGTGCAATCGCCGGTACAGCACTCGGTTTGATTTTTGCTCCAGAAAAGGGAGAAGATACACGCAGCAAGATTGCTGGCGCAGTAGATGATTTTTGCAAGAAGCACGACATCAAGTTGAGCCGCAAAGACGTAGACGACCTGGTAGACGATATCAAGGAAGCTGCTCCTGAGGTATAATTAAAGAGGTATAAAATAAATATCTCAAGATGTTCTCTAACGATAAAAACGTAGAAACCATCGGGCAGCTCGTAGAGGTGCTCAAACATTACATCGGGCTTCAGTCAGAGTACATGAAGCTCGATGTTGTGGATAAAGTGGTAAGGCTGCTCACTGCCATCACCATGACAGTGGTGCTCCTGGGGCTCTTCCTCATCGCCATCATCTACCTTTCCTTTGCTGCGGCTTACGGATTGGCAGGCCTGACAGGAAGCACAGCCCTAGCCTTCTGCGTAGTGGCGGGTGTATACCTATTTATATTAATACTATTCATCATCTTCCGCCACCAATGGATAGAGAGACCGCTCGTCAAGTTTCTTGCCAGCATTCTGATGCAATAACTTTTTTCATTCACCTGAAAGAGCTCAGCCCTCAAGGCGAAATTTTTTCATTCATTCCAAATATTCAAAGAGATGATAGAACAAGATGAAATCATAGAATATAACTCGCTGAACGAAATTCGTCTACGCAAGGAATTACTACGCAAGGATATACAGGCTGACGATGCCAAGATCAAGGCTTTGTGGAAATCGCTTTTCACCAAGCCCGAAGCACTATCCAAGAATGCGAGCGCCAGCAAGCGTTTAAGCAGCATGATGAAAATCGGAGCTGGAGCCTTTGATGGTGCTCTACTTGCATGGAAACTTTATCACAAGTTCAAGAGAAAAAGATAAGGCATAATTGCTGAAAACAAAAGAAAGCACATCATTTTCTTCCTATAACAAGAGGAAAATGATGTGCTTTTTTATGCTGGAATTCAGACTTTCTTCCAGACTTTCGGACACAAAAAAGGGCCACCGCCGTGGCCCAACCTTGTTAACCTTAAATCTAATACTATGAAAAACACACGTGCAAATATAGAAAGAATCTATGAGTTTCACAAGCTTTTCCGTGAAAAAACTCAAATTCTAAACCATATTTAACTATTTGTGTCTTAATTTCTTATTTATTTAAATGTTGTTAAACCTATTCTATTTAGAACTTAGACAGTTATATTTAGAATAGAAATCTAAATTTCAAAGCTCATCTGATCATAACCAAAGACGAATCCCTGAGGCAGGCGCGCATTGGCATCATCATGAAAACCTATCTGATGAGTAACATGCGTGAGAATCGTCTTCCGGGCTCCTATCCGGCGCGCAACCCGTATGGCATCCTCTACCAGTTGATGACTATGATGCGGCTTATCGAAGCGGAGAGCATTGATAACCAGCGTTTCCACTCCTTCCAGATACTGATATTCCTCCTCGCCCATCGTCTTCATATCCGTAATATAGGCAAATTTGCCCAAACGATAGCCCAGGATAGGCATCTTATCATGGAGAATACGGATAGGCATGAACTCAATATCGCCAATCTGATAAGAGCGATGAGGCTCTATGGTATGGAGTTTGAGCTTCGGCGCTCCCGGATAAAGCTGCTCTACATCCTTAGGAAAACAGTAAGGCATGGTATGCGGCAAGGAACGGGTAACCAGCTCATCGCCATAAATATGAATATCACCAAACACGCAGAAGCCACGCAGGTCATCTATACCTCCAACATGGTCGTAATGAATATGCGTAATCAGCACACCATCCAACTTGCGGAACGGTTCCCTGAGCAACTGCATCCTTATATCCGGACCCGCATCTATCAGAATACGGGTTTTCTCCGTCTCAATCATCGCAGCACTTCTAAAGCGCTTATCCTTAGGATTATTGCTGCAGCAAACCTCACAATTGCATCCCAAAACAGGAACACCACTCGATGTTCCTGTTCCCAATAAAGTAATCTTCATTAATAATCAAATATTTCCTGAAAAACAAACGAATTCTTCACTCTTCGTTCTTCTCTCTTCACTTAACATTCACCTCCGGATGGATATCAATGCCAAACTTCTGCTTCACATCCTTACGGATTGTTTCACAGAGATTTACGATTTCCTGCCCCGTAGCTCCACCACGGTTCACCAGTACCAGCGCCTGCTTGTCATGCACGCCTGCACGTCCCAGACTCTTGCCCTTCCATCCACACTGTTCAATCATCCAGCCTGCAGGAATCTTCTCGTGTCCAGCATCAATCGTATAATGAGGCATCCCCGGATACTGTGCAGCCAGCTCCTCATATTTTGCCTTCTCCACGATAGGATTCATGAAGAAACTGCCCGCATTGCCCTGCACCTTCGGGTCAGGCAATTTGGCATTGCGGATCTCGATGATGACATCACGGAGCTGCTGGGCTGTAGGATTTTCTATTCCCTTTGCAGTCAGGGAAGTACGGATGTTACCATAATCCAGGTCTGGCACAAAGTGCTTGCTCAGGCGATAGATGACATGAGTAACAAGATACTTATCCTTCCACTCATGCTTGAACCTGCTCTGACGATAGCTGTACTGGCAGTCCTGGTTGTCGAAAACCACCACTTTTCCGGTAGCAATCTCCACAGTTTCCACCTTATATATAATATCCTTCGCTTCCACGCCGTAGGCTCCGATGTTCTGGACCGCGCTCGCTCCCACTTCTCCCGGAATGATACTGAGGTTCTCTGCACCATGATAGCCATGCTCTACAGCGTATGCCACCACGTCATCAAACACTTCACCACTGCCGCAGTTCAAGAAAACAAAGTCGGGATTTTTCAGATTCTCACCACCAGCAGCCAGGGTTTCATTATCAAGCACCTCGATGCCCTTGATGGCAGAATGGATCACCGTACCCTCGTAATCGCCTGTAAGCAAGAGGTTACTGCCACCACCCAGAATGAGCAGAGGCTGATCGGCAGCAGTAAGCCCAGCCACAATCTGCTGCGCCTCTTCTACCGATGAGTATTCCAGGAATCGCTTGCACTTGGCATCAGTTCCAAACGTATTGTGAGCCAAAAGGCTATAGTCTCGAATATCCTTCATATCCAGCTATTTCTAAAAAACAATTAATCACTAAACAGTAATCACTAATCACTATATTTACATCTCCAGCTTGGTCAGCATCCACTTCCCTCCTATCTTCTTGAAGGTAAGCAGCGTTTCCAACCCATTGGCGATGCCACGAATCACGAATATCTTCTGGCTGCTCTCAGTATATTTCTGACCGTAAATGATGTTGTAAATCATGCCAGAAGGCAACTGAGGCGCAAAGGCAGGCCATGTCTCCGGTTCGATATCGCCCGTCATCGTACTGAAATCATCATCAGGATCAGGACCGATAAACTTCACCGGATTATGCAGATGCTCTGCCTGAAAGGCTGAATCGGTAGCAAACGAACCGTAAAACTTCAGGAAGCTGGCATTCATGTTGGCATACATCGGCTTATAGTTGATGCTGGTCATCAACCACTGACCGTTGATACGGTTGAAGAGGAACTGCTGAACGGTATTGGTCTTATAGAACACCTTTTCTACCACCACATGGTCGATGGTAGTATCCTTCACCAAATTCATCTGCTTCCGGTTGTCAAAGATCAGCGTATAATAATCTTGACGCATAAAGAAATGTTCCATCTTCCACCGGCGTTTTTCTATCTGCTTGATCACTTTTCCGTTACGATAGACAGGCAACGGGAAGTGTACACGCTGCCTCTGAAGCTTACGACTGGCAGCAAAATTGAACAGGAAGTCGTCAAACAACTCGTCTGCAGCCTTAGGCATAGGAGTCTCCTCTATGAGCTTTTCGGTAGAGTCCATAGCCTGCGTGTCAGCGACTATCGTATCGGGAGCCACTGAATCAACAAGAGTAGCAGGCTTCTTATCCTTGCACCCCACAGAGGTGAAACAAACGATGGTAAGGACCGCTAACATTACTGTTATAAAAGATAGTTTCTTCATAAACTTATTAAATTTCTCAAATTTTCATTGCAAAAGTACAACTTTCTTTTGAGATATTTCATATTTTAAGCAAAAAATATTATCTTTGCACTCAAAATAGACAATTTAATAAGATATGTTATTAGAAAAAATAGAAGAACTCTTGAAAGAAGTGGATTCTTTGACTGCTCAGAACGCAGAAGAAGTAGAACAGCTTCGCATCAAGTATCTCAGCAAAAAGGGTGAAATCAATGCCCTCATGGCCGACTTCCGCAATGTGCCAGGCGACCAGAAAAAAGAGGTTGGTATCAAAATCAACGAATTGAAGCAAGCTACCCTTGCCAAGATCAACGGACTCAAGGATCAGATGGAAGAGGCTGACGCAAGCAGCGATGACATCGACCTGACCCGTACAGCTTATCCTGTGGCTTTGGGTACACGTCATCCATTGACTGTCGTAAAGAACCAGATTATCGACATCTTCGGCCGTATGGGATTCACCCTCTATCAGGGTCCTGAGGTTGACGACGACAAGCACGTGTTCACTATGCTCAACTTTGCAGCCGATCATCCAGCCCGTGACATGCAGGATACCTTCTTCATCGAGAAGACCAACTCCGACGATGTTACCAAGAATGTGATTCTCCGCAGCCATACTTCTGGCGACGAAGCTCACTATATGGAGACACACGAGCCACCTATCCGTATGCTCTGCCCAGGACGAGTATACCGCAACGAGGCTATCAGCGCCCGTGCCCACTGCTTCTTCCACCAGGTAGAAGGTCTCTATGTGGACAAGAACGTAAGCTTCACTGACCTCAAGCAAGTGCTCCTCACCTTTGCTCGCGAGATGTTCGGTGCAGATACAAAGATTCGTCTGCGCCCAAGCTACTTCCCATTTACAGAGCCTAGCGCTGAGATGGATATCTCATGCAACATCTGCGGCGGAAAGGGATGTAACTTCTGCAAGCATACAGGATGGGTAGAGATTCTGGGTTGCGGTATGGTAGACCCTCACGACCTCGAGGCTTGCGGCATCGACAGCAATGTCTATACCGGTTATGCCTTCGGTATGGGTGTAGAGCGCATCACCAACTTGAAGTATCGTGTCAGCGACCTGCGTCTCTTCTCTGAGAATGATACTCGCTTCCTGCGCGAATTCGAATCAGCTAAGTAACAACACATATTTAATATAGTATATAGGTTTATATGCTAACTCATCATTAGCGTATAGACCTATTTATTTTTAAACCTCAAAACATAAAGTTATGAAGAAATTTATGGTTAATGCAGTCATTGCAGTCTCTTTAGGCGCCATGACTCTCAGCTCTTGTATCGGCTCATTCTGCCTTACCAACAACGTTTTGGATTGGAACAAGCGTGCTACTGACAACAAGTTCGTCAACGAACTGATTTTCATCGTCATCAGTCCAGCCTACGCAGTATGTTCTGTTGCAGACTTGTTCGTGCTCAACTCTATCGAGTTCTGGACAGGCGAAAAGGTGATTGCCAATGTCGGCAAGACCAAGGACGTAATGGGTAAGGATGGTCGTATGTACGCCATCAAGACATTGAAGAACGGTTATGAGATTACCGACCCAGAGGGTGAGAAATCATACTTCGTATTCAACAAGAAGAAAAAGAGCTGGTCATACAGCAAGGACGGCGATATCCGTGAACTCTTCAGCTTTAATGAGGATGGCAGCATCCAGGCTTGTTTGCCAAACGGCGAGAAGATGAACGTTCCTGCCGACGGGAATGGCCTTTTCCAGGTTCGTATGGCAATGAACGATGGCTTCTATTACGCATTTAATAAGTAAACTATAGAAAATCGATAAAGGGGTGTGCAGATATTCAAATCTACACACCCCTTCATTATTTTATATATCCTTATTTTATATATCCTTAAACTTTAAAGAGTTAACCTAATCCCCTCACAGCTTCTTCCAGCTGCAGAAGCGCCTGCTCCAGCACGCTTCTAGGCACTGCCACATTCAGTCGCATGAAGCCTTCGCCACCGGGACCAAACATCTCACCGTCGTTCAAGGCAAGATGAGCCTTGTCGATGAACAGATCCAGAAGCTGGTCATGAGAGAGATTCAAATCCCGGCAATTCAGCCATATCAGGAACGAAGCCTGCGGACGGAGCGGACGGATGGCCGGAATATTCGCCTTGCAGAAGTCCTCTACGAAGCGGATATTATCTTCGATATACGCCAGCATCTGCCTGCGCCACTCCTCCCCTTTCCGGAAGGCAGCAACTGTAGCAATAGGAGGATAGCAGCCATACCCGAATTGAAGGCTGTAACATGCTGTGCCCCGGTCAGTGCCTCGATGCGGCGTTCCAGGTTGGTAACCGTAGGATTCTCCACACGCGAATAGTCCGGAGCCTTGATCTTGTCAGTAAAGGCATCCGACATGATGGCTGCGTTGTCAAATTCGTAAGCCAGCGTATTATATACCGGAACGCTCAGCGAATCATAAGCGTCTCTGCGTTCGTGTGCCACATGAATGGCCTGAGTCTGTTTCTTCATTTTCTATTAATCTCTCTTTTAATTTTGTATTTGCTATATTTTGGCTGCAAAAGTTCTAAAAAAATGCGATATAGAAATACCAAAGATTAGGTATTTTATAATAAAAATCAACTTTCTTCGTTAAATACTACATGAAACAGAAATTTTTTATCATTATAATATGCCTGATTGCCACCCTGAAGATGATGGCACAGGAATTCACGCTGCAGGGTAGAGTCACCGATGATGACAACAACCCCGTAGAACTTGCCACGGTTTCCGTCGTAAGTCAGGGAAAGGTGGCTTTCACTTCGCTCAAGGGTGAATTCAGCATGCATCTGCATTCTGCCGACAGCGTAGCCGTCAAATTCTCGATGATCGGCTACAAGACCAAGGTGCGCATCCTGAGAAAGCCTAGAGGAAAGCAGACCCTCCAGGTGGTGCTACATACCGATGCCACGATGCTGGGCGACGTGAACGTGACAGGCGAGAAGATACAGTCTGACCAGACGCAGGAAATCAAGATCAAGGACATCAAGATGGCTCCTTCTGCCAACGGCAACGGCGTGGAAGGCATCATCCAGCAGCAGGCTGGCGTCAGCACCCACAGCGAACTTTCCTCGCAGTACAACGTGCGTGGCGGTGCCTTCGACGAGAACTCCGTATATATAAATAATGTGGAAGTATACCGTCCGTTCCTCGTCCGAAGCGGTCAGCAGGAAGGCCTTTCCGTCATCAATCCTTACATGGTAGACAAGATTGGCTTCTCTACCGGAGGCTACGGAGCGAAATACGGCGACAAGATGAGTTCTGCACTCGACATCACCTACAAGACGCTGAAAGCCAAGGGCAAGAAGCCTGTGGTGGAAGGAAGCTTAGCAGCCAGCCTGCTGGGTACCGATGCCTATATCGGAATAGGAACCCGGAAGCTGTCATGGCTCAACAGCTTGAGATACAAGACCACCTCCTACCTCCTCGGTTCGCTGGAGACAAAGGGAGAATACAAGCCGAATTATCTTGACTATCAGACCTATCTGAGCTATCAGCCCAACAAGCGATGGAAGATAGACTTCATAGGATATATCTCTGACAATCATTACAACTTCGAACCGTCCGACCGCGAGACATCGTTCGGAACGATGGAGAACGTGAAGAGTTTCAGAGTATATTTCGACGGACATGAGAAAGACCGCTTCCTCACCTATTTCGGAACCCTCGGCATTACCCGGAACATCACCCGGAACACCAGTCTCTCGCTCCTGGGAAGTGCCTTCTACACCAAGGAACAGGAGAAATACGACATTCAGGGACAGTACTGGCTCGACCAGACAGAGACATCAGAGAACCTGGGCGTGGGAACCTATTTCGAGCATGCCCGCAACTACCTCTCTGCCCGCGTGATGAGCGCCAAGCTGATGCTGCGCCACAAGGTACAGAAGCACAACGTGGAGGCGGCTGTTACCCTGAAAAGGGAACATATCGAAGAGAATTCCATCGAATACGAGATGCGCGATTCTGCCGGATACAGCGTTCCCCATACCGGAAAGGATCTCTATATGATTTATTCCATGAAAGCCCGTAACGAGCTGAATGCCAACCGTATGGAGACCTACATACAAGACACCTACCGATTCTCAAGCGGTATTGCCGACAGCACCGGAAACGGACAGACGCATTACACGCTGAACTATGGTGTGCGCATGAGTCACTGGAACTTCAACCGCGAGACGATCCTCAGTCCACGTATCTCTCTCGCCATCATTCCGGCAAACCACGAGAACACCACACTCCGCCTGGCAGCCGGACTATACTATCAGGCACCTTTCTTCAAGGAGCTGAGAGATACGACAACCGTCAACGGAGTGACCGTAGCATCGCTCAACGAGAAGATCAAGAGCCAGCGAAGCATCCATTTCATCGCCGGTTACGACTACCGTTTCCGCATGAACGACCAGCGGTTCAAGTTCTCAGCCGAGGCTTACTACAAGGCATTGAGCAACATCGTACCTTATTCAGTCAGTAACGTGAAGGTGGTATATTACGGTCAGAACGAGTGCAGCGGTCATGCAGCCGGACTTGATTTCAAGCTCTATGGCGAGTTTGTACCAGGTACGGATTCCTGGCTCAGCCTCTCGCTGATGGATACGAAGATGAAGCTCAACGGCAAGAGCATCCCTCTGCCTACCGACCAGCGCTATGCGGTGAACCTCTTCTTCACCGACTACTTCCCTGGCAGCAGGAAATGGCGCATGTCGCTGAAGCTTGCCTTTGCCGACGGTTTGCCTTTCGCAGCCCCTCACAAGGAGTTGGAGACCAACAGTTTTCGTGCCACCGCCTATCGCCGTGCCGACATCGGCATGAGCTATCAGCTGCTCGACAACAGCCGTCACGAGAAGAAGACCTTCCTGAAGAACGTAACGCTGGGCGTAGACTGCCTCAACCTCTTCGGCATCGACAACGTGAACAGCTACTACTGGGTAACGGATGTAACCAACCAGCAGTATGCTGTGCCTAATTATCTGACAGGCCGCCAGCTCAATGCCCGTGTTCTCTTGGAATTTTAGAACCCAAAAGTGGAGATTTTTCACAATATTCTAAATATTTAACCGTAGATAGTTCGCTATCTGCGGTTTTTTTCGTATCTTTGCGCCCGAATTATGTGGTGACGGCCCGTTCCCCACCCCATCTATTCAGAAATACATTCTATAAAGAATAAAGAAATAATACATAATAATCAATTATGAGCAAACAAGTAGAAAAGATTAAGGAGCTGATCGCTAAGCGCGAACAGGCTCGTCTTGGCGGTGGCGAGAAGGCCATCGAGAAGCAGCATGCACGTGGCAAATATACCGCTCGCGAGCGTATCGAAATGTTGGTAGATGCCGGCAGTTTCGAGGAGTACGATATGTTCAAGTTGCATCGTTGCACTAACTTCGGCATGGAGAAGAAGCAGTACCTCGGTGATGGTGTGGTAGCCGGTAGCGCTACTATAGCCGGCCGTCTGGTTTACGTATATGCTCAGGACTTCACCGTAAATGGTGGTTCACTCTCTGAGACTATGGCACAGAAAATCTGCAAGGTAATGGATATGGCTATGACTATGGGAGCACCTGTTATCTGCATGAACGACTCAGGTGGTGCTCGTATTCAGGAAGGTATCTGCGCCCTCGCTGGTTACGGTGAGATCTTCGAGCGCAACATCCTCGCTTCTGGTGTCATCCCACAGATTTCTGCTATCATGGGCCCTTGCGCCGGTGGTGCCGTTTACTCTCCAGGTTTGACCGACTTCATCATCATGAAGGAGCAGACTTCTTACATGTTCCTGACTGGTCCTAAGGTTGTCAAGACCGTAACTGGTGAGGACATCGATGCAGAGCACCTCGGTGGTGCATCTGTACATGCAACCAAGAGTGGTGTAACCCACTTCGCTGCAAAGACTGAGGAAGAGGCTATCGAGATGATCAAGAGCCTGCTCTCTTTCATCCCTAGCAACAATACAGAAGAGGCTCCACGCGTTGAGTGCACAGACCCAATCGACCGTATGGACGATACTCTGAACGAGATTATCCCAGACGATCCAAACCAGGCATACGATATGTATAAGGTGATTGGTGCAGTAACCGATAACGGAGAGTTCTTCGAGGTTCAGCCTAAGTTCGCCAAGAACATCATTACAGGTTTCGCCCGCTTCAATGGTCAGAGCGTTGGTATCGTAGCCAACCAGCCTGCAGCTTACGCAGGTGTACTCGATGTAAACGCTAGCCGCAAGGCAGCCCGCTTCGTCCGTTTCTGCGATGCCTTCAATATTCCTATCGTATCTCTCGTAGACGTACCAGGATTCTTGCCAGGTACAGGTCAGGAGTACAACGCAGTCATCCTCCACGGTGCACAGTTGCTCTACGCTTACGGCGAGGCTACCGTGCCAAAGATTACTATCACATTGCGTAAGAGCTATGGTGGTAGCCATATCGTGATGGGTTGCAAGCAGTTGCGTGCCGACCTGAACTTCGCTTGGCCATCTTCAGAGATTGCCGTAATGGGTGCCAGCGGTGCCGTTGCCGTTCTCTGTGGTAAGGAAGCTAAGGCTAAGAAGGAAGCTGGCGAGGATGTAAAGGCATTCCTGGCTGAGAAGGAGCAGGAGTATACCGACAAGTTCGCTAATCCATATCAGGCAGCTCAGTATGGTTACATCGATGACGTCATCGAGCCACGCAACACCCGTTTCCGCATCTGCCGTGGTTTGGCTCAGCTCGCAACCAAGCGTCAGAGCTTGCCAGCTAAGAAGCATGGCTGTATGCCAATGTAATTTTCAATTAAGAATTTATAATTTATAATTAATAATTGGAGATTCAGAAAATGGATAAGAATATTTATGCTGCGATTGCCATGGCTCTCTATGAGTACCAGGGCAATAACGTACACGACAAGGAGCCTGGCATCATCACAATCAAGCCACGTCAGACGATGTGGAACGCCAAGTTCTTGAGTTTAACAGCTAAACCATAAAGATATAGAAATGAAAGAGTTTAAATATACAATTGACGGAAAAGAATACAAGGTTCAGATTGACGCTGTTGAGGGCAACATCGCAAGCGTGAACGTGAATGGCGAAGCTTACAAGGTTGAGATGGAACAGGAGGCTGAGCCAGAGAAGAAGAAGGTAGTGCTCGGTCAGCCAGCAGCTGCATCTGATGATGCTGAGGCTACTCCAGCTGCCAACGTTAATACAGCCAACGCTGTGAAGGCTCCTCTCCCAGGTACTATCACCAGCATCGAGGTAGCAGTTGGTCAGGAGGTGAAGGCAGGTGACACTGTTGTCGTTCTCGAGGCTATGAAGATGCAGAACAACATCGAGGCTGAGAAGGATGGTAAGGTTACTGCTATCTGCGTTAAGCCTGGTCAGGCTGTGCTCGAAGAGGATGCACTCGTGGTTATCGAGTAATTTGAGAATTCGAGAATTATACTTCCTGATTCGGGAATTTATAATTCGGGAATTTATAAAGAATATCAAAGGTCGCAAGCTGTTAATTGTTTGCGACCTTTTTCTATACTGCTGTATGAGCATAAACTGCTATACAAAGTAATTTTTTACAAAAAAAAAGACATAAAGTACAATAAAATGATAGATTTAACAGAAGAACAGATAGAAAGATACAGCCGCCACATCCTCCTTCAGGATGTAGGCCTCGAGGGGCAGGAAAAGCTCCTCAATGCCAAGGTGCTCATCATTGGTGCCGGAGGATTGGGTTCCCCAGTTGCCCTCTACCTCGCTGCGGCTGGCGTGGGACATATCGGTATCGTGGATGCCGATGTGGTTGACCTCAGCAACCTGCAACGACAGGTCATCCACCAGACCAAGGACTTGAACACCCCTAAGGTGGAAAGCGCCAAGGAGAAGATGATTGCCATCAATCCTGATGTGGAGGTAACAACCTACCATACCTTCCTCGCCTCAGACAATGCCGAGGAAATCATCAAGCCATGGGATTTCGTCATTGATTGCACCGACAACTTCCCGGTGAAGTTCCTTATCAATGATGCCTGCGTACGTCTGGGCAAAGCATTCTCGCATGGCGGCATCCTGAGATTCCAGGGGCAGACCTTCACCCATCTTCCAGGCACGGCTTGTTACCGTTGTTTCTTCAAGGAGCCACCTCCAGCAGGCGCTGTTCCTACCAGTAGCCAGGCAGGAGTCCTTGGTGCCATCGCCGGTATGCTCGGAACCATCCAGGCTGCCGAAGCGTTGAAGTACTTCCTCGGTGTGGGCGAACTGCTCACCGACCGATTGCTCACCTTCGATGCCAAGACGATGAACTTCCGCACCATCAAGGTAAAGAAGCGTGCATCCTGCGAAATCTGCGGCGACCACCCTACCATCGATCATCTCATCGATTACGAGCAGGCAGCGTGTGATTTGAAACACTACTAAGATTCACCTCAATTCCTTCAAGGTATTGAAAGTGCAAGGCGGGCGAGATTCAGGCAGGTCAGTTGAAGTCAAACCGCGTGCCTATGGGCAATTTCATCTCCCTCTGCCACACCGATGAGATTCTCGACTACGTATTGAAATCGATAGAAGAGAGTATCGAATAAACACATATAACAAAAAGCAAAGTCACAATACCCAGCTCTATCCGCTAGGTATTGTGACTTTTTTTTCTGAACCGTCCCCAAGCCCTACAAAGAACAAAAACCTTGATTATAAGATACTTTATAAAACATTTCTCCCATTTTTTTTGCATGATTCAGATAATAATCGTAAATTTGCAGCAGATAAAATACGCAAGCTTATGAAAGAGAAAAGATATACATTGCCAGAAGAGCAGAAAGATGCAGCTTTCGCAGCAGAGCCTGCACCAGCCTATCACGGAAATGCCGCCATAGCACTTCCCGAGGATGAATGTGCAGAAGAAGATATTGACTGGAATAAGATTCCTGTTGGCTGGCATCCGGCTAATGAAGAAGAAGCCATAGCTAGGATTGAAGCAATTGAGGCGGAGTATGAAAGGACAGGCATTAGCTATAGTGTAGAAGAGTTTTTCAATAAACTAAACGAAGAACGAACATGGCTAAAGTAACACTACGCAATAGCTTTCTTCAAATTTATAAAGAAACAACCGACTATAGTTATCAAAACTTTGGTCGACTTTGCGTTCAAAGATTTGACGAAAGCTTGCAAGCAATAATAAACAGACTTAGCAAACATCCTCTTTCTTCACCCAGAGAGCCATTGCTTAAGCGATTCCACCGCCCTTACCATAGTGCAATTATCAAGGAGAATTGGAAGATTATCTATCGTTACGACGAAGCCAACGACCTCGTCATTTTCGTAGATTTATGGGATATGAGAAGAAGCCCTAGATATCTGATCAGACAATTCAAAAGAAAACTATAAAGGAAAGAGCTTATGAAGGAGAAAAGATATACATTACAAGAAGAGCAGCCGATTCCAGTTGGCTGGCATCCGGCCAATGAAGAAGAAGCCGTGGCTAGAATTGAAGCTATTGAGGAAGAGTATGAGAATGGGCAATATATTGATGCTGAAGAATTTGAAAAAGAACTAACGGCACAAGACCCGTGGCTAGAAGATTGGAAGCGTTCTATCAGTATAGAAGATTTTAGAAAGAACTGCAAGAATAAACTGAATAAGCTTTTTCCGTAACTTTTCTCCCGTATTCCTTGCACTATTTTTGCAGCGACATAAATAACAATATAATTAATAGGAGGATAAAATTATGGCAAGACCAATTAGAGAAACGCCAATATTATATGGCAAAGACGCCGAACGCTTTGTTGAAGAAATGAAGCGTGTAGAGAGTTTAACTCCTGAACAGCGCAAAGCTAATAGAGAAAAGCTACAAGCTGAAATCGCTGTTCTTGACAAAGAATGGAATTTAACTTATAATGCACTTCGAGGATGAAAATAGAACATCTTTCCTTGGAACATCAAATAAATACATTCGACTGTGGGGACTCTGACTTAAATGATTTCTTACAGAATGATGCAATTCTATTTTTTGAAAAAAGAATTGCATCAACTTATATTCTAGAAGACATGCGCCCTGCAAGGGCAAAAGCTTCGTATAATATTTTTACTCCTAGCAAGCATTCATAAATACTTCGGGATTAGTTTATACGAGTTTCCGAAGCTTACACTCCAGTATTACAGCAGACTCTCTATTAACCATTAAATCATATAATTCCTGGTCTATTTCTGCATAAGCAAAACCATCGCGCAAAGACTTTAAGCTAGAATAAAACTTCCTTTCTTTGCCGTTCTCATTTTTTACCAATCGCCAAAAGGATTCATGCTGCAAATGATAATAGGGATTCTCTATGCTACATTTAAAAGGATAACTATGAGGAATATCCATAGCCAATCCCTCTGCAACAAAAATACTACCACCTGTATTCTGTTCACCAATATACAATCTCCATAACCTTTTAAACTCCCCAACCAACTCACTTGAAAGAACGATATGATTATCTTTTATGGTACCTCGCTGGCAAAGATTTAAAATAGCCAAGAGCAAAAGGGGCTTATGCGGAGCTTTTACGCCCCGCATAAGCGCTCTTTTCATCTTTTCAAAAACACCCAGATAATAGTCTATATCTTTATCCATTATCAAATAAGATGAGTAACCTTAATTTTCTTCCAATGTTTGCCGATACCAAGGGTCATAGCCTGGGTATCCTTGGTTATCAGTTCACCCTTCTGCAAGCCAGCAATAGTTTGCTTCAGCTCCTGGAGAGCCATGCCACTCACACCAAACAAATCCTTCAACACTCCATCATTCTGTTGCTGTTGATTCATAATGAGAGGATATTGGGCATTGGCATAGAAATCAAAAGAGGCTTTCTTAAACGAATCCATATTCTGTGTAGCAAGGATGATGCTCATGCCCTTGTTTCTACCCACAGCTATCAAGTTCTGCAAAGGCTTGTTCTCGAAACCAAGCATATAGTGAGCCTCATCGATTATGGTGAAATGGCGCAGCTCCACCCTATCCTCATTCTTTGCCTGTGGAGGCAATTGCTCATAGATATTGTTCAACTTCGATGTCACGAAATATACGATAGCCTTTGCCATGATACCTTCCTTGTCAAACTTTCCTAAGTTGATAATATAACAACCTTTCACCAAATCTACCTTGTCTTCCTCTGCAAAAATATTATTCAGAATCAACTGGTTTAAGACTGATTTTACACTATCCATATCACCCTGTTTCTTCTCGGGCATCAACATCGTATAATGATCAAAAACTTCCTGAAAGGTGATTGGTTTCTGGTTCTTCGCCTTGTAGGCTTTGATGATAGCTTCGCTCAGTCTGTTATCCATCAAAGCACCAATCTTAGCGGAAGATATAGCACAGATGGCATTTGCCAAGGTCGTGGAATACAGGTGGATTTCATTGACAGGTCTGCCAGTAAAGTCCTTGAACGGAGTAAACGGCAAAGGTTTCTCCATCGGATTCAAGATGGCAGAGGAATCGGTCTCAAACTTCGACAGCCAATCGGCATGGGCAGGATCAGAGAACTCCCCCTTGTAATCGAACAAGAGAAAGTTGACAGGATAGTAGGTATCAGCCGATGCCATTCTGATTTGATTGATGAGGACAGCTAATAAGTTTGACTTACCCGAACCAGTAGTTCCTGCTATCAATATCTGTGTATTTGAAATAGCAGTACTGTTGATGTCTAAAGCCGCATCCATTCCATCCTCATACTGACCGATATAAAGATTCAACTCAGGAATATCCATCAACGACTTTCCACCTCTCAACGGAGAGAAGTGCAGCCATTCATCAATACCACCTTCTTCCATCAAGATACTCTTACCCCTCATCATTTCGCTAAAAAGCACCTTACTCAGAAAAGTAGAATTCTGCCAGTCGGCATCAATATCACTATAACGCATCTTGATAAGAGCCACGAAGACCTCCTTTATATTTGACTTGGTAAAGAAAGAACCACCCAATGGCTGCATACCTGCAGAGGTTTGCAATTTCTCTACCTTTGACTTACTTCTTGGTGTCTTATCGCTCAATCCAACAAGAAGACAGATTCGCATAACCGTAGTAAAGTTCAATACTACAGGGCGAACCATATCTGAGTAATCCGAAAGGTTCAGTTTCTGCTCGATAGCATATTTCACTTCTTCAAGCAAATCATGAGTTTCTTCCAGAATTCTCATTCCCTCAAGTTTTATATCTTGTACATTCATTTCTACTAGAATTCGTAAGTTTGTAATCCAAAGTAATCATCGCTGACAGTAGTACACTGCCTTTCCTGGTCTCTATGCAAAGTATAGGTTCTTGCCACATAAGCCACTATCTTCTTGAAATCAGTCTCTGTCGTTATTTCCGTATCAGTACTTAACAGGATGGTTTGATGAGCCAAATCCGGGAAATAACGGTTGATGATAACTTCACGACTCTCCTTGTCAAGAACACCCATTACAGTATCTATCATTACAGGAGGGTCGTAATCACCCAGTTCATACAGGACTTTCAGTAACACCTGCATCACAGTTTGCTTGGCACCAGCATTCAGCTGACTCAGATAAATTTCATTACCATTCTTGTGGAATATCTTGAACGAGATTTCCTCCGAATCATCTGCCGAAAGCTCTACCCTACCAATGTAACCAGCATAAATCACCAAGTTGATGTTCAACTGCTCCTTCATCATACGCTCGATACTTGCCTTCTTCGACTTGAGTAACTTACAGGAAAGCGACTTGAAGAAGCCAGGCAGTTTGCATAACATATCATACTGAGGATCTGGAACTTGTGGCATATCATAATCGTAAGTAGAAATCTTCCTCTCCATTTCCTTGATAGCATTCTTCTGTTCCACGATTTTTGCCTTCAATTCCTCTATCTTCCTGTCATTTTTTTCATAGAGTTCGATGATGCTGTAATCGTGACCTGTCAAGGCGCGTTTATATTCTTCCAATTGTTCCTGTTTCTTTGGAATATCCGCCAACTCTAAGTTTAAGCTTTCACGTCTCTCATCCAGCGAAAGATAAGGATTGGAATATGATTGCTGAACCAGGTTTCTCAACACATTGACATCAGCATCACTCAGAAAACCATATTTGTCATTATAATCATCGCTGTTGTCTTGCTCACATTTGATTTCTTTAATAATCTCGGCAATAGAAACCTCGCCTACCTGCGGGTATTTCTCCTTAAGCAATCGTATTACATCCTGGGTAACCTTTTCTATCTGTTTGTCATTGAGGATATTACCCCTTGCAGAAGCCACCACCTCCTTCTCGTTCAGAATAAGTTCCACCTCGGTACTGATGCTATTGGCAACCTTTGGCATGATTACTTTCCACTCTAAATCTTTGGAGATAGCCTCAGCATCCTGTCTATAGTCCTTTTCCTTCTGATAGAAGCTGTTGATGTTCTCCTCAATCTGATGCATTTTGTCACGAATCACATCATCCGAGTTCCGTCCCTCCTTCAGTTGCTCATACTGCTGCTTATGTTCATTGGCATAGTTCAATGCCTGATTATAGGCATCGATCAGACTTGCCACATCCCTTTCCATCTCCACCTTCTGTTTGGTCAGTTTCAAGTATTCGGCACGCAGGTTTTCGTTCTCCAAGCGTTCTGCCTTCTTCTCATCAAGATAAGCCGAGGCTGCATTTTGCAACTGAGTGTATTTATTGAAACCCATCACCGAATTGATGTTCTTCATGATGAGCTTGTTGATTTGTTCTTCCTTCACGAGGTCGGAAGTCTTCATAGCATCAAAGAGGAAATAGTTGCTCAATTCAGCAGGCAGATTGGCAGAGATAATCTTGTTGACTATCGCTTCATTGGTGCTGCGTTTGATAGCCGTTGAACCAGAACCGTAAGGATAACTGTTACCATTCATATTGAGCACGTTGCTCTCCTGTATCCTGCCATCCACAAACCGATAGGCACGACGCAACCGATAAGGCGTTTCTTGCCCCAAAACCATCCCAGAGAAAGTAATCTCCAGCATGATGGTCTTGCCTTCTATACCGCTCTCGTTCTTTACCCCCGAATTGAAGATTTCCTCAAACTGTCGTTTGTTGGATATCTTCAATCCATAGAGTGCAGAATAGATGGCATCGAAGAGCGTAGTTTTTCCACAACCATTGGCACCACCTATCAAGATGATGGGACGGTCGCTCGTTACCTCTAAGTTTAAGTCCAACTTTCTGTAGGTCTTATAATTCTCTATGTAGATACGCTTCAGTTTCATTACTTCTTAATTTCTTTGAGAGCCTTCTTGAGTATTTTCGTCACCTTCTTTTCCTCAAGACTTGACTCATTTTGGTTATTACGCTCTTCATGGAAAGGCTTGAGGATATAATCCTTGAGCCATTCCGCATCTATACCCTCCGATTGGCATGCACTCTCTATGAGTTGCATGTCTTCCTGCCTGATTCCATAGTTCAGGAATGTTCTGTCCAAGCTTTTCTTCATACCTTATTATATATGATTACCTTATTATAATAGGGTTTCAAGATGCAATGCCGACCACCCATCTATATTGTCTGTGTTCTCGATAACGCCTCCAGGATAATACCAGTTGCTCGTACCCTCGTCTTTGATGAGCACGCCACCCACAATCTTCTTGCCTGTAGCTTGATAACTGGAGATGTAATCCAAGAGGGCATTGTTCTTTTCTGGCGCATCCGCATCGCTGCCCTTGGTTTTGGTGTCGAAGAGGCAGATGGTACCCGACTTCAATCTGACGATGAAATCCACATAGAAACAACGTTTTCTACTCCCCGAATCCGTATAAGGCACGGCGAAATGCTGCTTTCCCTCGTCTCCATTCTTGTACCACCACTCCACATATTCCATCTTGTCATCCAACCAACGTGCAAACTCTTGCTCAGGTCTCGATGCCGTAATCTGCTCAAAATAAGGATACAAGGCATGGTTGAAGATTTCGCCTTCCGTAGTTCTCACCATTGCCGCATTATAGAGACGAGTCTCCGGCACTTGCCATACAGACTGCTGATATTCCATCGACACCTCCTTGGCATTTTTCTTCAGCGTAGCCTCGTAGGTTACCAACGCCTTGCGTATCAGTTCCTCGAAGCGCGGACGGTTCTGATGATAGAGCACCACCTTAGGCACATCCATCGAAAAGACTTGCAGGTATTCCTCCAAGGCACTCTCGATGGCTCCTTGCAAGACTGGCGTACTGTCAAATTTGGAGAACCCACCCACATTCTTACGACAGAACAGCGTAAAGAGATTCTGCAATTCTGATGCGTTCAGAGCCAACCTTGCCTTGTCTGTTATTTCCACGATGCCCGAATCACCCGTCAATGGGGTGTCCTTCGGGATAGCCACCAAGATTCTTGACACATCGGTCTGCACACCATGTCGCTTGGCATTGTAGCGATTCAACTTGATTTTGGCATCCATGTCTGCCTCCTTTTTTTTCGCCTCGTCCGCATTCTCAGCCTCACCATCATCCTCAAAGAAATCTTCTGCAGAGAAAAGCAACAACGGGTTTTGTTCCCATTCCCGTTCCATGGTCTTATAGAAGATGCTGCGGAACTGGGAGCCCAAGCGGTTTCTTGTTGCCCCATGCTTATCCGTATAATAGGAACGGAGCGTGATGTTCGGCAAGTCTTTCTTGCGATTGGCGTAGAGGGTGCTGATATAGTTCATGTCATCTCCCACAATGCTAATCATGTCAGCCGAAAGGTCGGTATAAACATAACCGTAGTTCAGAATGTCGTTCTTATAAAAATGCTGCTCTGGCATTCGGAGTATTCGTCCCACGGTCTGAGTGGTAAAAGTCATACTCTGCAATTCTCTGAATATCAGAAGGACAGAGGCACGAGGACAATCCCATCCCAAGGCTATGGCCTGCTTGAACAGCAAGACCTCGGTAATATCATCAGGATGAGTGATATTCTGTAGATTGGGCGATTTATCTTTTGATAGCCATACTGCCAACCTGCCATTTGCCACGCTGATGTCGCAAACCTGTTCTAAGTAGGCTTGCATCTCCTCGGCGATAGTCTTGTCCTTCGACGACATAGATTCGCTGCTATCATTAGGCAACTGAATGAGCAATAACGGATTGATGCCATATTCCTTGTAAGCCTCAGCCAGTTCCTTTCGCTTTTCGAGAGCCTTCTTCAAGAGACGCTGGTTCACCGTAAGCTCCGACTGTTCCTTACTGCTCTTTACATTCGGATTCAGTTCTATGCCCTTCTTAATCATTTCTTCATTGATTACATCTTGGCGTTTCACAAGAACCGCATGATAGCTTTGGGTGACTGGCGTTGCAGATACTCGAAGTTCTATGTGTGGCTGGATAGCTTGCAATACCATCTCGCTTTTCTTGGCATTACGTCCGGCAAACATGTGTTCCTCGTCTATGATAACCACCACTGGCAGATGCTGCTCTATCTTGGTCTTCCGTATCAGTTCGTAGAGCGTGCGGTTCTGCTCATTGTCACGAATCATGACGGCATTATCCTTATTGATGCTCTCCCAGTTCAAAAAGAGCACATCGCCAGGATGCAGACCATCTACATGATTACACTCATCAAACATAACAGGACGCAACGATCTTCGTTCACTAAAGAAATTGCGCATGGAGCGATAACTCTGCTGATGCAACTTGTTAGGAGCAATCCAAACCCATGCTACACGAGAATATCGGCACTGCCCATTCATAGGTAGGTCACGAGTCAGCTCATCCAGCAAGGTACTCACCATCACCGTCTTTCCGGCTCCAGTAGGAGCCTTGAATATCAACTTTTGGGAGAGTGTAAACTAAACTGTGTCAAGCTACAATAAAAGTAGTTTAACACAGTTTTTATATTATGGACAACTTAGAAATTGATTACAAGAAAGCTGCTCAGCAGTTGCGTA